>JBPCWG010000102.1:0-6299 GCA_051009705.1 Methyloligellaceae bacterium
CCAATTCCTTGATTCCCCCATTTTTTCCGGACCAGGGAAGCGGATCATTGAGAAAGCTCTCCACTTCCTTGAGGGTCGTTTCATCGAAATAACCTTCTTTTCGGGCCATTGCGAGCACGTCCCACCAGGTTGCGAGATAGTGAAGTTTAAGACCCTCGGCACCCAGGCGCTCATGGGTTGCGGGGAAGATGTCGTAATAGAAAAGGGCCATGGTATGGTTGATCGTTGCACCGGCGGTTTTGAGCGCCTGTGCAAACTTGATTTTGCTGCCTCCATCTGTTGTCAGATCTTCAACAAGTATAACCCGTGCGCCGTCCTCCATGTGACCCTCAATCTGAGCATCGCGGCCAAATCCTTTCGGTTTTTTGCGCACATACAACATTGGCAGGCTGAGGCGCTCGGAAATCCACGCGGCAAAAGGAATACCGGCAGTTTCTCCGCCGGCAATGGCGTCTAACTGTTCGAATCCCACATCTCTCAGGATCGCGGACGCGGCGAAATCCATCAGCGTTGATCGAACCCTCGGGAAAGAAATGATCTTGCGGCAGTCAATGTAAACCGGACTGGCCAGACCGGATGTAAATTTGTAGGGCTCATCGGCGCGGAAATTCACGGCTTTGATTTCGAGCAGCATTTTCGCTGTCAGTTCAGCGGTCTTTTCCTTGTCTATAAAACTATTTGGTACCATGTCTGCTCCCCTGGTTAGCCTCGGCAATCCTTCTGCACTGTTATGTCTCGCATATAGTCATATATTGTAGCGGTCGTGTCTCGCCGTCAGTCACGATTCACGGATTAATCGCCGGTGGTTTAGGTCGTATCATCTTTTTCAACCTCCCAAAAGAGGTCTGTTTCGGGGTTGAATGTCGTAATGAAATCATCTCCGACCCGAATTTCCGCCGGTGAGCTGATAGGTTTGTCTGATTTACGCAATCGGATTCTGTTCTCATTGTAGGGAACGCCATAAAAGGCCGGACCGTTCAGTGAAGTAAATGCCTCGAGATGTCCCAGAGCGTCTTCTTCCTCGAATAATTGCGCCAGGCAACTCAACGTGTTAGCGGCATTGAAAACCCCGGCACATCCGCAGGATGAATATTTGTCACGGCTTGGGTGGGGAGCGCTGTCGGTTCCGAGAAAGAATTTGGGATTTCCCGAAGTTGCCGCTTTTCGTAAGACGGTTCTGTGATCGCTTCTCTTGGCGATTGGCAGGCAAAAATAGTCCGGTCGGATGCCGCCCTTGAAAATGTGGTTGCGATCAATCATCAAATGATGCGTCGTAATCGTTGCCGCCTGTTTCGACGAAGCGGATTGCACATAGTCGACACCATCCCGGGTCGTGACGTGTTCCAGGACAATCCTGAGTTCGGGAAGTTGTTTCCGCAGGGGTTCCAGCACGCGCTCGATAAATACCGCTTCGCGATCAAAAATATCAACCGATGAATCGGTCACTTCGCCATGGCAGAGGAGCGGCAGATCCACGTCCGCCATAGCTTCAAGCACGGGCATCACTTTTTGGATATCCCGAACACCGCTATCGGAATTGGTTGTGGCCCCGGCAGGGTAGAGCTTGACGGCTTTGATAAGATCGGATGCAGCTCCCTCTTTCAGATCTTCTATATCCGTTGATTCAGTCAGGTAGAGGGTCATCAAGGGAGTGAATTTATGGTGACCGGGAATTTGCTCTTCTATTCGTTTTCGGTAGGCCTCGGCATCAGCTGAAGTTCGGACCGGAGGCACGAGATTGGGCATTATGATCGCCCGGGCGAAATGCGCGGACGTATACGGCAGAACCGCGGACAGAACGTCACCGTCCCGCAAATGCAAATGCCAGTCATCGGGTTGGCGA
Source organism: Methyloligellaceae bacterium (assembly GCA_051009705.1). Lineage (GTDB taxonomy): Bacteria > Pseudomonadota > Alphaproteobacteria > Rhizobiales > CAYWUX01 > JANQOC01. The sequence continues at coordinate 1,844 of JBPCWG010000102.1, forward strand.
ATTGTCAGAGTCTGGGCAGATTCCACATTTAACCTCGTAATTGTGCGCAAATCTATCGGGTGCAGATTGGCGCGAATTAAGCATTTTTCCAAGGACAATGACAGATGATCTGCGGGTTTTCCAAAGCTCAATGTATCCACTTGGGCCAAACTGGTTGCTGGCAGCCGGCACGGAAAAGTTGTATCCTTGAAATTATCGTTTCCTTACAATTCACTAAGTTGCTTCAATACATATGACACTACACCGACAAACCGAACAATTTCTCAAACGGGCCGCGACAAGCGGTCGTCCGGCGCTGGAAAGCCTTGAACCGGTGGAAGCTCGGGAGCTCTATGACGAAATGGCCAAACTCGCGGCAGGAAAAGCGCCGGACATGTTTGCGACGCGGGATATGGACGGTGACGGGCCGTTGGGTTCCATTCCCATGCGTCTCTATTATCCGAGGGATCGCGGCCAGGAGCTAATGCCGGTATTGATCTATTTCCATGGTGGTGGATTTGTTGTCGGCAGTCCCGACAGCCATGATGCGCCGTGCCGATTACTAGCCAAACATTCTGACTGTCTTGTAATATCTGTTGCTTATCGCATGGCGCCGGAATATCCTGCCCCCATTCCCATTGATGACAGTTGGGCTGCAGTGCAGTGGATTGCCTCCCATGCTCGTGACTTCGGAGGCGACCCGGATCAACTGGCGGTCGGTGGCGACAGTGCCGGGGCCAATATCGCGACACTTCTTTGTATCCGTGCACGGGAAGACGGTCCCTCCTTCCGGCATCAATTACTCATATATCCCTGCACCGATCTCACGCGCAGTTTTGATTCCCATGAACGGTTGGCAGAGGGATATCGACTCACCCGAGAACTTGTCGACTATTTCATGGATCACTATTTTTGTGGCGATCTAAAACAGCGTTCCGATCCGTCAGTTTCACCCCACTCTATTGACGATTTGAAAGATCTTCCATCGGCGACCCTGGTTTCTGCTGAATATGATCCCCTGGTTGATGAGATATTTGCATTTGAGTCAAAACTCAAAGACAACGGCAATTTGGTGAACCATCTTCACTACAAGGGCATGATCCACGGATTTATCAATCTCGGCCGATTCATCGATGCCGCAGAAGATTGTCTAAAGGCCTGCGGATCTGAACTCAGACAGGTCTTTCAGAAAAATTCATTTCGGGATCATTAGCGAAAGGCTGGTGATGACAGAAAAAACCAGAGAAAATACCGCAGATATCGATGTGCTGGCCTGCACAGCATCGGAACTCCATAAAGCCTTTCGCAGTGGTGATACAGATCCGGTAGAGATACTGGAAAGCATATTCGTCCGTATGGAAACCGCGAATGAGGCACTCAACGCCATTGTTATTCCATGTCGGGAAGCGGCCTTCCGTGCAGCCGTGGAATCCCGGAACCGGATCCGCGCCGGTCAGTCCCGGAGTTATTTCGAGGGTATCCCCCTCACGATCAAAGACAATCTGTGGGTCCGGGATCTTCGCGCGACCTGGGGCAGCCGTCTTTTCGAGGACCATATCGCCCCGCGGGATGAACTTCCGGTCGAAGTGCTTCGCGCCTCAGGTGCTGTGATTATAGGTAAAACAAACACCCCGGAGCTTTCTCTCGCCGGGTTCACTTACAATGATATCTTCGGAGAAACCGGTAATCCCTGGGATCCGGCTCTGTCACCTTCGGGTTCAAGTGGCGGTGCGGCGGCGGCGGTCATGTCAGGTTTGGGGCCAGTCGCTCTGGTGACTGATGCCGGAGGATCCGCGCGCCGGCCGGCCTCCCACGTCGGATGTGTGGGGTTCAAGCCTTCTCCCGGAGAAATCCCGCGTTTATTCGGATTTCCTCCTCTTGCCCACGACCTGCAATCCATTGGTTTGCTCGCCCGTTCCGTTGAAGACATTTCGCAATTATTCAATCTCCTCAGAAAGAAACCTCTCGGAACAGTCGAACCTTCGGGATCGTACCGAATTGCCGCTTTCGCAGAGATTGGTGAACTACCAGTTGAGCAGGAAGTGCAGCGTCTCTGGGGACAGGCAATCGAAGATTTCAGTTCTCTCGGACACGAAGTGAAAGTCGTCGCGCCTCCTTATGATCCAGACCTAATGAGCGCTCTTCTTATGGGGCTTGGTGCTGTCGGGGTTCACCGGGTCGTCCGCGATTTTCCAGACTGGGAAAAGCGCGTCACTGAAACAATCAGGCAACTGGCTCTCAAGGGCGCAAAAACAAGCGCTTCGGATTATGTTGTGATGATTGACCGCATCACAGAAATTCGAGGCGAGATGCGTGACCGGTTTGCAGATTTCGATTTTATTTTGACGCCGACGGCGCCGACTTACCTGTGGCCAAAGAACGAGCCGGCACCGAAAATGGTCGACAACCGTGACGCACCTCCACGCGTCGATGCGATTTATACGACCTTTGCCAACGTAGCGGGACTGGCGGGGGTCAGTGTTCCCGCCGGTGTATTTGAAAACCGCCACCCGCTGGGGTTACAATTGATGGCACCTCCCCAAAGCGAAGATCAGCTGCTGGGACTTGCACAGCAATGGGAGGAATTGCATCCCTGGCCGCGGCTGGCTCCTGATTATTCGAAAACCCGTGAAATGTAATGCGTGAACTGAACCGTTTATGCATCCGATGAAAATAGCGGATCAATCAATGGAAAGGCACTCCGGTACCCATCCCTGCCGGGAATCGGAATTGTCTCACGCACATATTCAGGCTGGAGGTCTTTGACCGAAGCTACGCCTAACAGGCCGAGACTGGTTTGAATTTCGTTCTCCAGAATTTCCAACATGCGAACGACACCGGCCTGTCCGGCAGCACCGAGGGCGATGCCCTGCAAGCGACCGATGGCAACGACATCGCAGCCAAGGGCCAGGGCTTTGATGACGTCGGTTCCGCGTAAAATACCGCCGTCCAAAATGATCTTTGCGCGTCCCTCGACGGTATCGACAATCTCGGGAAGAATCTCAATCGTCCCCGGACCGTGGTCCAGCTGACGGCCACCATGATTAGAAATATAGACCCCGTCGATGCCGTGCTCTACTGCCAGCCTGGCATCTTCCCCACATCCAATACCCTTCAACATAAGGGGCGTATCAAATTTATGGCGAATTCGGTCCACATCTTTCCATGTGAGTTGCGCCTGATGAATTTCGCCTTTGGGGGCGGCGCGCTGGGTCGGTTTGTGGCGGGCCACAAGATCGCGCTCACGCCGACCGTAGTAGGCGCGATCCACGGTCAGGCACAGACCCGCATATCCCAGATCCAGGGCTTCGGAAAGCCGGTCGTCGACCCAGTCAGCATCGCCACGGACATAGAGTTGAAACAATTTCGGGTAGTCTGCGGCTTCAGCCACGGCTTCCTTGCCGGGCTTGGCTACGGAACTCAACATATGAACGATTCCGAATTCTGCCGCTGCCCGGGTAGGTGCTATGCCACCATCTGCTGAAAGGTCTTCAATGGACCCGATTGGGGCCAGCATCACCGGCAGCCTGAGCGGGATTCCAAATAGTTGTGTCGACGGGTCAACATCGGAGACATCGACGAGGACTCGGGGAACCAGCGCCAGTGAATCAAATCCGATCCGGTTTTTGAGAAAGGTTGTCTCGGATTCTGCCGCTCCCATGAGATATCCAAAAGCGCCGGGGTCTAGATTTTTCTTTGCCGCTTCCACGAGTTCGTGAAGCACTACAAAATCCTCGGCCAAAATTCTCCCCCTATCTCCGTGATCAGGTTTATCTTGTAAAATCGTTATGGCACAAGATATGCTGGTTGACCATCTCCCCGACGCTTTGTTAGACAAATCTATAGTGTTGCAACAGTCGTAACGTCGGTTCACAAATCAGGATGAGAGCAAATGGACTTCGGATTTAGTCAGGATCAGGAAGAATTGCGGGAGCATCTCCGAAGCCTTCTGGCAGATGTTTGCCCACCGGAATATGCGGAAGCCTGTGATCGCGATGGAAAACCACCCCGCGAAGCCTACAATGCACTTGCGGAGCAGGGTTGGCTGGGTATCATCGTTCCCAAGGAATTTGGCGGTTCTGAACGAAATGCCATCGATTTGGCTATTCTGCTGGAAGAAGCCGGTCGTCATTTCGAAGAGCTGGGGGTATGGCTGTTCCGCACAATTACTTATGGTGGTTATGCGGTAATGGCTCATGGGACGAAGGAGCAGAAGGAATATTTCCTGCCCAAGGTTGCCAAGGGTGAGTTGAGCTTCTGTTTCGGTTTGACCGAGCCGGAGTCCGGGTCGGATGCGGCAGCGTTGAAAACCCGAGCCAGACCTGATAGCAATGAGAACTACACCATAAACGGACAGAAAGTGTTTACGTCGGGCATGGATATCAGTGACTATTGCCTGCTGGTGGCCCGAACCAGTGATGGCGAGAAAAAGCAGCAGGGAATTACCAACTTCCTTGTCGATACATCCCTTGACGGG
>JBPCWG010000103.1:0-4535 GCA_051009705.1 Methyloligellaceae bacterium
AGCCATTCCTTGACTTCTTCCATCGAAAATCCGTGATCTTGCAGCAAACGGCTACCACACGTGCGCCTCAGATCATGCCAACGTAGATTCACTATGTCTGCTCGTCGGCAAGCAGCTTTGAATCCACGTTCCATCTGTATGTATCGTTCACCATTGGTATGGCAGAACACATATGCGCTCCGAATTTGCCTAGGGTGTTGTGCCAGAAACTGTGCCGCTCTTGGAAGCAGAGGGACAACTCGGCCGGTGCGATTTTTTGTGCCTGAGCCCCGAGTTCCGTCAATGATGATCTGCTTGCCTGCCAAATCGATTATCGTTACTGAGCGTGCCTACGCTTTTCTCAACATCGAGAAGATGAAAGAAAAGGTGAATAGGCCGGTCGCAGAAGTAATTACTCTTCAATACTAGCGGGCACAGAAATGGGCACAGGGCACGCGGATATGATTTTGAGCCATTTCAATAAGTTATTGTTTTGGGGAGATTTTATTGGTAGCGGAGGAGAGACTTGAACTCCCGACACGCGGATTATGATTCCGCTGCTCTAACCAGCTGAGCTACTCCGCCACTTGGTTGACAACGAGACCAATACGCATGGCCTCTATATCTGTCAAGATTGATGAGAAGAAATCCTAAAGGCGGGCCTCGCCAGCTTCCGCGGTGTTGAGACTTGCGGCCCGATTACCGGCAGTCAGATCCCTCTCAAGTTTGCTATCTGCAGCAATGGTCGGTTGCTTGAGGAATCTCAACATGGTGAACAAACCAAACGGCTTCAGAGAAGATCGTTCGATCAATTGCAGTCCCTTACATCCGGTCACCCGGTCCTGTTCGAACACCGGCCGCCAGCCCAATGTCGCGGCCAGTGGTGCCATCTTGCGCTCGATCCAGCCGCGCGCGCCTTCATCCTGGGAAAAATGATTGACCAGAATAACTTCCCCGCCAGGGGCACAAACACGCTCCAGCTCACGCATCACCCGTTCAGGATTGGGAACAACGGTCAAAACGTACATGGCGACAACCGTATCAAATGTATCATCGGGAAATTCCAGGGCCCCTGCATCCATTTCATATAAACCGTCAATGTTTGTCAGTCCCTTTTTGGATTGACGCACTCTGGCCTTGTCCAACATTTCCGCGGACAAATCGATGCCGGTGATCTGCAGATGATCGCCATATTTCGGAAGAGAGAGCCCGGTTCCGACACCAACCTCAAGCAAAGATCCTTTGCGGCGGTTGATGATTTTTACCGTATGCAATCGTCCCGCGTCTGCGATTTTGCCAAAAGTAAAATCATATACCGGCGCCCATCGCCGGTATGCATTTTTTACATCAGACGCATCAATAGCCGACTTTTTCGTCACAATACTACCTCTCTTTTTTCAAGCATTGAGGGTTCTGCTCAACAAAACCGCATTTCCCGCTCGGTCTTAAATCCGACTATTGCCGGGACTCCAGAACCAAAGCACCCTCATGCCCTTCTTTATTGCCTTCAATCATAGACAAAATCGTGTTTTTGCCTTGTCGTTCATTAGCCGTTTTTTCAATCCAACCACCACCGAGGACTTGGGCGGGATGTGTGTCAGACGCATAGAGGACACAGGCCTGCCCCGGAGATACTCCGTATTCTCCACCTCGAAGTTCTACAACAGGGGTTCCCGCCATATTGTATAGAATGGCCGGTTCCTGTTTCTGAGTTGACCGGATTTTTGCAGACAAGGGCAAACCCTCTTCCGGAATATCCGAAAACTTCCTCTCGGAAATCCAGTTCAAGTCTTTTAGTACCAGCCAGTTTGTCAGCAACTCGGCTTTCGGCCCGACAATCACTTCGTGACGATTCGGATCGAGTTTCACAACATACAAAGGTTCGGGGGCGGCAATGCCCAGCCCCCGGCGTTGTCCTATGGTGTAATTTATTATGCCGCTATGCTCGCCTAGCTCGCGGCCATCTACATGCCGGATCTTTCCCGAAGTCATAGCTTCCGGTCGCAAGCGCTCAATAACCTGGGTATAGCGACCAGTGGGAACAAAGCAAATATCCTGACTATCGGATTTCTGTGCAACCTGAAGTCCAAACTGCTCGGCAAGTGCCCGGGTCTCTGACTTTTGCAGTCCACCGAGCGGGAACCGGAGTTGTGCCAATTGTTCCTGGGTTGTTCCAAACAGGAAATAACTTTGGTCACGTTCTGCATCAACGCCCTGGTAAAGTTCCCAACCATCGGGACCGGGACGGTTTTGTATATAGTGACCGGTAGCCATGACCTGAGCACCGAGTTCACGCGCCGTCACCAGCAAATCCCGGAATTTGATTTCCTGATTGCAGGTTACACAGGGCACAGGTGTTTCGCCGGCGACATAGGTATCCGCGAATCGTCCCATGACGGCGGATTCAAACCTTTTTTCGTAATCCAGGACGTAATGGGGAATATCGAGTTTTTCGGCAACGCGCCGGGCATCATGAATATCCTGCCCGGCACAGCACGTACCTTTCAGACCGATTGCTTCACCATGATCATAAAGCTGCAGGGTAATACCTACGACATCGTAGCCCTGTTGCTTGAGCAAACCGGCAACGACCGAGGAATCCACGCCACCAGACATGGCCACTACGACACGTGTATCCTCCGGTCTTCCGGCAAGATACAACCCGCTAGTTTCGTCTGAACGCGCTTTCAAATTCATTGCAACTCAAAACTCTCGATCGTGTCTTTTCCTATTTCGAACCGCCACTGGATTAATCGCAGGTGGCACCCGTAGTTTATGCGTGTACAGAATCGGCAATAAGCATCAGATAGAAATTCGTTATCAAAATGTCGAGGGCCGCCAGATTAAGAAGCCTCAATTTTAGCGAATTGCAGGACTGATTCAGGTACAAGCAAATTTTGGGAGGAAAATACAGTGACTTCAATTGATTATGCAAGTCTGAAAAGCAAGACGCCCGCCCTGGTCGGCAAAAAAGTTCAGAATTTAGGCAAAAATTGCCGGATAAATTATCTACAAACCCCGCAAACCACCACTGGAGTTTAAGTTAAAATATTGAATTATATAAGTTTATTGAACTTCACCTGTATTGGCCCGGTGCTTGCTAATTCAATGGCAAAACTTTGTTTTCATCAGGTGGCCATTTATGAATGGATTAGCAAACAGTATTGGCGAACTCCTGCTTCCAACCCAGGGAGCGCATTCCGACAAGTCATTGAAATCCCTCGAAGCAAGTTTGACTGGCGAAGGGGGAGGCGAAAGTTTTTTAAATATTCTCGAGAATCTCGCTCCAGCCGGAGAAATCAATCAGAATAATGAACTGGGTTCCGGCCTGCTTGCACAGCTGACAGATGATCTTTCAATACAGCAAAATATCGCTTCAGACCTGAGCGATAGTCAAAACATCTGCTTCTCCGGATTTCTCGACAATCTGAACGCCCATCTTGAAAAGTTGCAGCACCTGCCTGGAACTGCAGGAAACCCACTTGCTCAGGAAATCAATCAATTTCTGACAAACAATCCGGGTCTTGGGGAGAAACTAGAAGCATTCCCGGATAAAAACGCCGGCAATCTGACTCCGGAATCCAGAGATCAACTTATAAAGCTTGCGGATCGGCTACAGTCCCTGAATATTCAGGATCTCAGTGATATTCCCGGACTGGGAACCGGACGGGGTCAATCTGCTGAAGGCCAGGACAAGATTTTGGCCTCCCTGGCAACGGAACTACCGGCTCAGCAATCCAAGGATACCGGGCTGCCGATTCCCGCAAATAGCGCGACCTTAAAGGCGAATTCCATCGCCGCTCTTGGTGTTGATGCGGGTGTAAATGGTCCTGATCTGATCAAAGGAGTTGCCGGCGAGAGTACCGGCAGAATTTCCAATCCCCTGCAAGGTGACACCCTGCAAACCCGGCAACAGTCAGCGGACAATGGTCATCAGTCGCAACTGCAACAATCCTTTGTGCAGGAAGGAGATCCAAAGTCAGACAATCCGGTTCCTTTGGCTAAACAATCAGAACAGCAGGACACACGGGAGCAGATTGTGCGCAGTCCGCTCCTTGCGGAAAAGACCGTTAAACTCGAATCCCAATCCAGCTTGAGCCTCCCGGATACCGTATCTGTTCCGGGTTCGGGCCTGCAGACCGCGCAAGGGACAAACACGGGCCATGTCAGTCTGTTCACCTCTAATGGTGTCCAGTCCCAGTCCGCGGTTCCCCTGAACGCGATTGCCGTTCACATAGCCAGCCAGGCCGGCAAAGGCCTGCGGAAGTTCGAAATTCGCTTGGACCCTCCGGAACTCGGACGCATTGATGTCCGACTTGAGGTGAACCGGGACGGGGCTGCGCGAGCCCATCTTATCGTCGAACGACCGGAAACCCTGGATATGCTGCAGAGAGACGCTCGCGCCCTGGAAAAGGCGCTGACGGATTCTGGTTTGCAAACAAACAAAGACAATCTTTCCTTCTCTCTCAAAAACCAGAATTTTGCAGGAAATCAATTTTTAGATTCAGAGGGCACCGGCAATCAGGCGGACTCTGATCTCGATGTAGAAACTGAAA
>JBPCWG010000104.1:0-5164 GCA_051009705.1 Methyloligellaceae bacterium
TTTGCTGTTAAATCGTGCGATATCCAGAGCACTATCAGATATATCAGAACCAATCCCGGTCGCTCCAGGAAGTTCTGAAAGTAGACTTAACAAAATACAGCCGCTGCCCGTACCTAGATCCAAAATCCTCAGATTGTCCGTGTCTGGCGATTCAGCACGAATCGTATCCAAAGCGAGTGACACGAGACATTCCGTTTCCGGTCTTGGATCCAGAGTATTGTGACTGACTCTGAATGGCAGGCTCCAAAATTCTTTGTGTCCAATGATTTTTGAAACCGGTTCACGCATACACCGGCGCCGCACGAGTTCACGCAGCCGTTGAAGTTCGTATTCATTGAGCTTGCGACCTGGCTGACAAACGAATTGTTCGTAGGACAAATCGCAAGCTGAGCTGATTAACATGCGGGCATCGATCGCAGCAGACTCAATCCCCTCACTGGATAATTGCTTTTTGAGTTTCAGGTAACACGAGCCGACTGAATTGGCAGGAGAGGATTGAGCATTCTCAATCATGACAGGCGGATCTTTTGGATGTCATGTGTTCTACTCCGACGACTCCATTGCGGCGAGTTGGCTGGCCTGATGTTCGGTGATCAAGGCCTCCACGATTTCATCGAGGCCGTCTCCAGACAGGATTGGTTCAAGTTTGTGCAGGGTTAGATTGATCCTGTGATCCGTCACACGGCCCTGGGGGAAGTTGTAAGTGCGAATACGTTGGGATCGATCACCTGAACCGACCTGCCCCTTCCTTTCTGCAGCCCGCTCGCTGTCTTGCCGCTGCCGCTCCATTTCATACAATCTGGATCTCAGAACTTTCATTGCCTTGGCGCGGTTCTTGTGTTGTGACTTCTCATCTTGCTGGCTGACGACGAGTCCCGTAGGCAAGTGCGTAATTCTCACGGCACTATCGGTTGTATTTACGGACTGTCCTCCGGGACCACTTGCACGAAAAACGTCGACCCTCAGATCTTTATCATCGATTTCGATATCAAAATCCTGAGCTTCCGGCAGCACCGCAACCGTCGCCGCCGACGTATGAATTCGCCCTCCGGATTCCGTTTCCGGAACTCTCTGAACGCGATGAACACCCGATTCAAATTTCATCCGGGCGAACACGCCTTTACCACTGATCTCCGCGATTATCTCCTTGTACCCTCCAACGGCGGATTCGCTTGCAGAAATTATCTGGCATTTCCAATCCTGAAGATCGGCATATCGCTGGTACATACGAAAAAGATTTCCTGCGAATAAGGCTGCTTCATCGCCACCGGTACCGGCACGAACTTCAAGGATCGCATTTCGATCGTCGGCCGCATCCTTGGGAAGGAGAAGAATGCGAATTTTTTGAACCATAGATTCATATTTCGGTACAAGTTCCTCTAACTCCGCATTGGCAAGTGCCTGCATTTCGTCATCGGCGTCTTCATCCGTCAGCAGTTCTTTCAGCTCCAGCTGTTCCTGTTCGAATTTTCGCAGTTCATTGATGGCTGCGACGATCGGATCGAGTTCAGAGAACTCTTTTGATAGTTTGACAAATTCTTCCTGCTCCGGCGCAGAGGAAAGTTCGCCCTGGACGATTTCCCAGCGCGTAACAAGCTGATCCAGTTTTTCCACTGGTAGAACAGACATCAATCCGGGCGCCTCAATGCGTATTTATCTCTTGTTTTAGAGCGGTTTAGGAACCGGCATAAAATCGTTTTATGTCGAAAAAGGATACCGATATATAAACAGGTAAATGTGTTTGGTCCAGAGTCGGTATGTGGGGTTGTACATCTAGCCAATGCCAGTGATTTTTGCCCTGAATACTGAAAAATCTAGACATTGACGTGGTGCTTGCTGGCAAATTCCTCCAGTTTTTCCCTAATAGATTCCGTCTCGCAGGCAATTAATTCCTGAATCCTGACTTCGATTTCATTTGAATTTAGCGAGAGAACCATCTCTTTGACCGGACCAATAGCTGCTGGTTCCATGGAGATCGATCGGTATCCCAGACCGACAAGAGCCATGGCTTCCAAAGGCCGACTGGCCATTTCACCACAAAGAGTCAGCGGCACCTTATGTGATTTCGATTTCGCTGAGATTTCGGCAAGTACGCGCAAGAAAGTCGCGCTCAATGAATCGAACCTGTGGGAAACGCGGCGGTTGGACCTGTCGGATGCGAACATAAATTGCATCAAATCATTACTCCCTACCGAAAGGAAATCCACCTCGGTCAGGAGTGCATCCAACTGCCAGAGAATTGAGGGGACCTCGATCATTGCCCCGAGTTTGATTTGATCCGGTCCCGATCGACCATGACGTTGCAAATGCGCAATTTCGCGATCAACAAACGATCTCGCTAGCTTAAATTCTCGAACTTCGGAGATCATGGGCAACATGATACTCAGATCCCGACCGGCGCTGGCCCGCAAGAGAGCTCGGATTTGCGAGCGAAACAATCCGGGGCGATCTAGCGACATTCGGATCGCCCGCCATCCCAGTGCCGGATTCTCCTCTTGCGCGTGTCGGAAATAGGGTAAGACTTTATCGCCACCGATGTCGAGAGATCGAAATATTACGGGTTTGTCCCCAGCGCTTTCAAAAATTGTCCGATAGATCTCCGTTTGTTCATCCAGCCGCGGAAAGGTTTCCGCAATCATGAACTGGAGTTCCGTTCGGAACAAACCAACACCTTCAGCACCGGATTCATGCAAATGGGGAAGATCGACAAGCAACCCCGCATTCATTAACAATTTCACCGATTGATTGTCTTTGGTTACTGCCGGCGTATCTCTGAGAGCAGCGAATTTTTCCTGCTTTTTGGCACGGAATCTGACTTTTTCTGCATAAGCGTCAACAACTTCCTGGGAAGGCCGGACAAAAACTTCGCCAACTTCCGCGTCGACAACAACTGCATCCTCCGAATCCACAAATTGCAGAATATCTTCAACACCACCAACCGCCGCTATGCCCAGTGCTCGGGCAACAATCGCCACGTGGCTGTTGCTTGAACCTTCTTCAAGTACAAGGGCACGCAGGATTTCTCGGTCATAATCGAGCAATTCCGCCGGGCCCATATTGCGTGCAAACAAAATTGTATCAGCGGCAAGTTCCTCAGACGCTGAAGTTGACGTTTGTCCGGTCAGCAAACGTAGCAGCCGATTAGACAAATCATCCAAATCATGAAGCCGTTCCCTGATATAAGGATCGGTCTGGCGCAGCATGCGGGCCCGGGTGTCATTTTGAACCCGCTCGACGGCGGCTTCAGCGGTCAATCCGGTGGACACGGCTTCCTTGAGGCGATTGAACCAGCCACGGTCGTAAGCAAACATGCGATAAGCTTCGAGAATATCTCGATGCTCACCGGCCCGGGTCATATCTCGATGATCGAGCATTTCGTCGACTGTTAATCTCAATTCGTCAATTGCGTTTTCCAGGCGTTCAAATTCAACTTCTGTCTGTTCGGCAATCAGATTTGTCACAATAACTCTGGGTTCGTGAAGAACCGCATGACCGAGCGCAACGCCATCAGATAGAGAACTGCCCGCAAAACTGAGGGAACGTTCCAATTTGAAGGATTGTTCGTCATTTGACCCCAGGTCAAAATCACCCCGGGCAATCATTTCTGCGAGGACCATGGCAGTCGTCTGCAGGGCCTCGACTTCCTCTTCACTGTAGCTACGACTGACTTTGTTTTGAACGGTCACGACACCTAGCGCATGTCCCCCGCGAAGTATCGGCACCCCAAGAAAAGAATGAAACGGTTGCTCACCTGTTTCCGGATGCAATGAGAATGCCGGATGGCTTTGGGCATCAGGCAGATTAATAATATCCGCCGACTCGGCAATCAGGCCGACCAGACCTTCCTTTGGCGCCATTCTCGTTAAGTGAACAGATTCGGGATTCAGCCCTTCGGTGGCAAACAGTTCCAATTCACGATTTTCACGTACCAGGTAGATAGAAGAAACTTCTGCAACCATGTTTGCAGCAATGAGCGCCACAATCTTGTCAAGTACAAGTTGCGGTTCAGCTTGGTCCGCCATGATTTCGCGCAGTTTGCGTAACAGAACACGCGGTGCGCCAATCGATGCCACAATCAGAACCTTTCCCTTGCCTTAGTCAAAGGCAATTTATCGGCTATTCGAAGTATAAATTTTTCGAACACTAAAAACTAATTTCTACGCTGCGTCGAGATCATAGAGCGAGTGCAGTGTTCTTACCGCCAATTCGGTGTAAGCTGAATCAATCAAAATACTAACTTTAATTTCAGATGTTGTTATCGCCTGAATATTGATTCCTTTTTCCGCCAGCGCCTGGAACATTTTAGCAGCTACCCCTGCATGACTCCTCATTCCAACACCTATAATCGATACTTTGACAACATCGGTTGAACCTTTGATGTCTGAATATCCGATCTCGGACCGTGCCGCTTCGATCACCTTGAGGGTTTTATCGAGATCATTCGACATAACAGTAAATGTCATGTCGGTATAATTTCCATCATCAGAAACGTTCTGAACAATCATATCGACATTGATGCTTGCATCCGCCAATGGGCCGAAGACGCTTGCTGCAACACCGGGTTTATCAGCGACTTTCAACAAGGTGACTTTTGCTTCATCTTTGGTATACGCAATTCCGCTGACAATTTGTTTTTCCACGATCTCATCCTCATCACAAACCAAAGTACCCGAACCGGTCCATGCGCCATCAGTTGCAGGTTCACATTCTTCTGGATTTTCGAAACTCGACCTGACCTGAATCCTTACATTATGGACCATTGCCAGTTCAACTGACCGCGTTTGAAGCACTTTAGCACCCAGTGACGCCATTTCCAGCATCTCTTCATACGAAATCCGATCCAGCCGTTGTGCCTTTTGAACGATTCTGGGGTCAGAGGTGTAGACGCCATCGACATCCGTATAAATATCACAGCGGTCCGCACCAAGGGATGCTGCCAGGGCGACAGCACTGGTGTCGGAACCTCCCCTTCCAAATGTTGTGATCCGATTTTCCTCGCTCAAACCTTGAAAACCTGCGACCACAGCAACTTCTCCGCCCTTTACCCGTTCAACAAATTGACCGTGTGGTATTTCTTGAATACGCGCAGATCCATGAGCCGAGTCTGTTTTTATAGGAATTTGCCAACCCAGCCAGGATCGTGACGGGATCCCCATATCCTGCA
>JBPCWG010000105.1:0-4141 GCA_051009705.1 Methyloligellaceae bacterium
AGGCCTCATCAGCCTGAACGGTGACTTATCGGGCTTCCGCCAGCAACGACAACTGCTTCGAAGAGGGGGGACCTTCACTGTCGCGCAGAGGTGTCGGATAATCGCCTGTAAAGCAATGATCCGTGAATTGAGGATTTTCGTTATCGCGGGAATCATATCCCATCGCTTGATACAGTCCATCAACAGAAAGAAAAGCCAGGCTGTCCGCACCGATAAACTTGCGCATTCCTTCGAGATCCTTCTGCGCAGCGAGCAACGTTCTCTTGTCCGGCGTATCGATTCCGTAAAAGTCCGGATGTGTAATCGGGGGCGAGGCAATGCGCGTATGCACTTCCTTAGCGCCGGCGTCATACATCATCTCGACAATTTTCGAAGATGTTGTTCCCCGGACAATACTGTCATCGATAAGCACAATGCGCTTGTTTTCAACCATGCCACGGTTGGCGCTATGTTTCAGCTTGACGCCGAGGCTGCGAATTTGCTGTTCCGGCTCGATGAAGGTTCGGCCTACATAGTGGTTGCGAATAATTCCCAGTTCAAAATCAATACCCGAGGCCTGAGCATAGCCGATGGCTGCGGGCACGCCGGAATCCGGTACCGGTATGACAACATCGGCATCGACAGGAGATTCGAGCGCCAGTTGCCGGCCCATATCCTTGCGCACATCGTAGACATATCTGCCGCCGACAACGGAATCCGGACGTGCAAAGTAAATATACTCGAAGACACAGGGGCGCGGTGTGCGTTTTGGGAACGGACGGTGAGATTCAATACCATCCTTATCGATCACCACGACCTCGCCATTTTCAATTTCCCGGACAAATTTGGCGCCAATAATATCCAGGGCACAGGTTTCCGAAGCGAGGACCGGTGCTCCGGCGAGATCACCAAGCACCAGTGGCCGGATACCCAGGGGATCCCGGGCCCCGATCATTTTCTTGTTAGTCATGCCGACGAAAGCATAGGCCCCCTCGATCTGCAGCAGGGCATCGATAAATCGTTCAATAAATCGGCTCTTCGGACTTTGGGCGACCAGATGCAAGATGACTTCTGTATCGGATGTCGACTGGCAGATCGCTCCTTCGCGTATCAGATCTTTTCTCAAAGTCAGGGCATTCGTCAGATTGCCATTGTGACAAATTGCAAAACCACCGGTGTCGAGTTCTGCAAACAAAGGCTGAACGTTTCTCAGGATCATGCCGCCGGTTGTCGAATATCGGTTATGACCAATCGCAACACTGCCACTCAATCGATCGATAATCGGTTTTTGCGTAAAATGGTCACCAACAAGTCCCAGGCGTCGCTCGGAGTTGAACCGCTGGCCATCAAAACTGACGATGCCGGCGGCTTCCTGGCCGCGATGCTGTAAGGCATGTAGTCCCAGCGCTGCCAGGGTGGCAGCGTCCTGATGTCCTGAAATGCCGAACACACCACATTCTTCATATAGGCGGTCTTCTCCGTACCGGTCATAGGTTTCCCCGAACGGCGGTTCGTCTGAGTTCTGAATGTCTGGCATTTGTGGTTTCTCCCGCTAAACTCGTTCATGCCAAGTGAACTACATGCCAAATGAACTAGTTTTGCGCTGCCTGTGTTCCCTCGAGCAACTGATTCAGTCCACGCCGCTCACCGGACCGATATCCCTGGCTTCCCGAATTGGCGACATTGGGATTCGGTCTTACGATGCTTGACTGTTGATCCGAACCTCCGACAGCTCCCGGAATAACGGATGCAGGATTTTCCGGCAACAGAGATATGATGATATCCCCGGTCTGTTGAATGATGGGCAGGGACTGTGCGTTCTGAACCCACTGTGGCTGGTCTTCCTGGGGAACGAGCCAGCTGAAGAACAGGTAGGCGATGACCACCAGAATTAATCCACGGGCCAGTCCAAAAACAAATCCAAGGGTGCGATCCAGAGCACCGATTCGACTGTCGAGCACCTTGTCTGCGACACGGACGGTGATCAGACTGACAACAATCAAGACGAAAATGAATATTCCGGCGGCAAGTACGATATCCGCCAGCACCTCGGGAGAAATATATCCCCGGACGACATCGCGGTACTGAGGCCAGAAGAACAATGTGGCAACGGCGGCGAGCGCCCAGGACAAAATAGCCAGTACTTCGCGGGTCAATCCTCGGAGCATGGCGAGGAAACCCGAAATAAGCATGATGACTACCAGTCCGACATCAAGCCAGGACAATGGCATGGGATTAAATCCTTTGTTTTATGCCCGCACCAACCATTTTTCGGATATAAAAACAACCGAATAATGTCAGCTTATAGCAAAACTTGCACAATTCCACAGTATCTCTTAAGAGACGGCTGAAATTTTTTCAAGTGGTTGAGAATCTTTAGTAAAATCCGCAGTTAATCGGCTGAGATGAGAAATTGGATGAAGTTCTATTCCGTCAACGGATTGTTTGATTTCAGTATGCTCAGGAAGGGTCGCGGATTTGAAGCCAAGTTTTTCCGCTTCCTTTAATCGATTTTGCATGTGACCGACGGAACGGATAGCCCCCGAGAGGCTGACTTCGCCGAAATAGACCCGGTCCGCAGCCAAAGGAATGGCAGAACGCGCCGACACCAAGGCGGCCGCGGCTGCAAGATCAGCAGCAGGTTCACTGATCTTCAATCCCCCGGCCACATTCAGATAAACATCACAGCCGCTGAAAGGCACACCACAACGGGTTTCCAATACGGCGAGCAACATGGAAAGCCGGTTGGAGTCCCAGCCCAGTACCGCGCGTCTCGGTGTTCCCAATGATGATGGTGCAACAAGGGCCTGAATTTCTACAAGCAATGGACGCGTGCCTTCTATACCTGCAAAAACGGATGTCCCCGGGCTTTTTCCATCGCGTTCTCCCAGAAACAGGGCTGAAGGATTTTCAACTTCCACAAGACCCTGATTTCGCATTTCATAGACGCCAATTTCGTCTGTCGGTCCAAAACGGTTTTTAACAGCTCTCAGTATGCGGAATTGATTCCCTTTGTCGCCTTCGAAATAGAGGACTGTATCGACCATGTGTTCGACTACTTTGGGGCCTGCAATCTGGCCTTCCTTGGTCACGTGTCCCACAAGGATGAGCGCTGTGTGGGTCCTCTTGGCAAACTGGATGAGTTTCTGCACACAGGCACGAACCTGTGACACGGTTCCCGGCGCCGAATCGAGCTCGCTCGACCACACGGTCTGTATGGAATCGATAATCAGAATGTCCGGCGCATCTCCTGAATTCAGAGTTGCCAATATGTTGGACAGACTGGTTTCTGCTGCCAGGGAAACAGGTGCAGTCTTCAATCCCAGCCGTTCGGCCCGCAGGCGGACCTGTAGCGTGGCTTCTTCTCCAGAAAAATAAACAGCCCTGCGTTTGGCGTTGGCGAGGTTCGCCGCTATCTGGAGTAGAAGTGTGGATTTGCCGATCCCGGGTTCGCCGCCAACCAGTATCGCCGATCCCGGTACGAGGCCACCGCCGGTGACCCGGTCAAGCTCCCGATTCCCCGTCGTCGTGCGCGGCGTGGTATCGATATCACCGTCCAGAGATTCCATTGGCACGATGCTACCCTTTGAAGCCGCTTTTGCCGGTCCTGCGCCAATTCCCGCACTTTCGGTTTGATCTTCGACAATGGTATTCCATCCATCGCATGCCGAGCATTTGCCTTCCCAGCGGGCTGTCTTGGCACCACAGTTCTGGCAAGTGAAACTTAATGTGTTTTTCCGGGCCATCTTTGTTCCGACCTTGGTTCAGTTCAATTCTGAGACAGTACTTTTGTACATATCAATGCCTATAGACCCTGGGCAATCTGGGATTAAGACCCGTCAATATTTCATAGGCAATCGTTCCTGCCCGGGTAGCAACTTCGTCCAGGGAAATACGGTCACCGATGAGTTCCACGAACTGGCCGCGGTGCAACTTGTTTTCGGGAATATCCGTAACGTCAATCGCAATCAGATCCATGGAGATGCGTCCGATGACCGGGGCCAGATGGCCAGCAATGGCGACGGAAATCGGGCTCTGCTGATTGTTTGCTCCCAGCGCACGAATATAACCATCCGCATATCCGACAGAAAGTGTCGCAACCCGA
Organism: Methyloligellaceae bacterium; assembly: GCA_051009705.1. Lineage (GTDB taxonomy): Bacteria > Pseudomonadota > Alphaproteobacteria > Rhizobiales > CAYWUX01 > JANQOC01. Next base: position 4,085 of record JBPCWG010000105.1, read on the forward strand.
CTTCGACGTGACAAGGTATAGTCAGCACCATATCCGACTGACTCCCCGGCTTCCATT
>JBPCWG010000106.1:0-6977 GCA_051009705.1 Methyloligellaceae bacterium
CCAATAAAAGCGGCTATGGCAATAGGAACGAAGCCACTGCCGGCCAGCAGGATGGTCAAGGCAAATATGGCAACGGCGGTTCTCGAATGATGCGGCTTCGGCAATTCCGCCGCCGACCATTCCATCAGAAAATAGTCGTTGTGCCGGCGGAGCTGACTTATGTCTTTCCGTGAACCGAATAAAAGCAATACATCACCGGCAAGCAGTTCGATTTGCTTCAGGGGACGACGCAGCATCCGCCGCTGGCGCTGGACCCCAATGATCTGATAATTCAGATCGGCGTTGACATTGCGTTGCCCTATGGTCCGTCCATGGAGCGATGAATTGGGTGATACTGCGGCTTCGACAACAATCGCATCTTCACTCTGGCTCTGAACGGGCTGCGGGTCTGCCGTCTCCTCCGCTGAAGGTTCGCTTTTCTTTGTTTTCTGAGCCGCCAGAATATCGGTCAGGATTTGCCGTGTTGCAGCCATGCTCACCAGGTCACCTTCCTGCAGTTCGACATCATCAAAGGGGCGGTGAATGGTTTGGTTGCCTCTGAGGATCATGCGGACAGTGATGTTTTTCAGTCCGGGGAACAGACCGGCGACAGATTTCAACCCAATCCAGGGATGATCCGGGGTAATTTTGATTTCAGAAATGAATTGCCGTCCGGAAGACGATCCCGCAGTCGCTGTCTGGCTTTCGACCTTGCGCAGCAGCAGGGGTAAAATAAAGAGTACATAAAGAGCCCCCAGACTGGCAAGGAAAAGACCCGGTACGGCAAAGTCGAAAAACCCGATTTTTGCCACACCGCTTTGTTCGGCAAGCCCGACGGCAATCAGGTTGGCTGAGGATCCGATGAGGGTCGTCATACCGCCGAGGATGCAGATAAAACTCAGAGGCATGAGTGTACGCCCCGGGGCATAACCAATATTCGCGGCAATGGCGCTGACGATGGGAATAAATATGATGACAACCGGCGTGTTGTTCAGAAAGGCACTGGTTATTCCCGCAGTCACCAGTGTGGCGATAAAAGCAAGGAGCGGTCCGTCACGGCCAAGTCGCGCGAGCATACGCGAGGGAACGTCGACAGCGCCGGTCTGAAACAATCCCTGCCCAATAACAAGGAGGGAAAAAATTGCAAAAATGACGGGATTTGCAAATCCACGCAGTAAGACCGTCGCGTCCAGCAGATTGTTGCCGCTCTCGTCCGGGAACGGAAAGAAATGAAAAAAAATGAGAAAAAATGCGACCGTCCCGGCAGCGGTCACCTCGATGGGGATCCGGTCATAGGCGAACAAGACGATGGCTCCGAAGATGGCCAGGAATGTCACCCACATATGACCATTCACATCTGCGAGAAAGGGAAAAATATCAATCATGGAAATGTCTTAGTTGGCCAGCGATCCGTCACTTTGGCCGTTCGCGGGTTCGAGTTCAAGAACTTTAAAACCGTTTTCCGCCAAAGAACTCATAACCTCCTGGGCGTGCCTGGCATCCTTGATTTCAATGGTCACATCGATGTTCGCGTTTTTGGCGGGAATATCCTGCAGCAGCCGATCATGGGACACTTCCAGAATATTTGCACCACAGCGACCCAGTTCGGTTGCAATCCTTCCCAGAGTTCCCGGTTGATCTTCAGTTTCCAGACGCAGCGTTATTATTTTGTTCTTCCGTTCCAGCTCCCGGATCAAAATGGACGACAGCATTCTCGGATCAATATTACCACCGCTAAGAATGAGCCCTGTCTTCTTGTTGCGGAAGAGTTTGGGATTCTCCAATACAGCGGCCAAAACCACGGCCCCGGCGCCTTCTACAACGGTCTTCTGTACGGTCAGGAAAGTTGCAACAGCTTTTTCAATTTCACTTTCCGAGATAACGAATATTTCGGTGTTGAGGGCCTCCGCAATGGGGCGCGTGAGGGCACCAATATTTTTGACCGCGATGCCTTCAGCGATGGTTTGTCCTGATTGCACCTGAACTTCTTTGTTCAGAGCCAGGGACATGGATGGATATTGGGAACATTCGACTCCGTAAATTTCGATATCGGGGTTTAAATGTCTGGCGGCCATTGCAATACCTGCAAACAGGCCGCCGCCGCCAATGGGAATGACAAGAGCCTCCAGGTCCGGAACGTCTTCCAGAATTTCCAGTGCAATTGTGCCTTGCCCGGCAATAATCTGGGGGTCGTCATAGGGGTGAATGAGGGTGAGTTTTTCATCCCCGACAATTTGATTAACCGCAATTTGGGCCTCATGCAGATTTTTTCCCTGAATCAGAACTCTGGCTCCCCAAGCCTCGGTATTCGCAATTTTGAGGAATGGTGTGCCTTCGGGCATGACGATTGTCGCCGCGAGTCCGAGCCGCGAGGCATGGCAAGCGACGGCCTGGGCGTGATTGCCCGCAGACATGGCAATAACGCCCCGGGATCTTTGTTCATCGTTTAGCGTCAACAATTTGTTCAGCGCTCCGCGTTCCTTGAACGAACCGGTAATCTGCAGGTTTTCATATTTTATATATATTTCCGACTCGGCGAGACGGGAGAGCAGGGGGGAACTTGTAAACGGCGTCTTCAGGACTACGCCGTTCACGCGATCGGCAGCAGCGACGACATCCTCAAATCCGATGGCGAAGGGAGAGTTGGTCATGACCGATTTCCGGGCCTGTTAGCTTTCATCCCGAAGCTTCCGGGCAATTTCCAGGGCAAGGTAGGTAATGATCCCGTCAGCCCCGGCGCGTTTGAAGGCGGCGAGGGATTCCCATATAGCCCGTTCCCGATCTAGCCAGCCATTTTCTGCGGCCGCCATGAGCATGGCGTATTCTCCGGAGACCTGGTAGGCGAACGTAGGGACAGAAAATGTCTGTTTCACATTGGAAATGATGTCCAGATAAGGCAGGCCGGGCTTGACCATAATCATGTCCGCGCCTTCTGCCAGATCAAGTTCCACTTCCCGCAACGCTTCCTGGGTATTGAACGGATTCATCTGATAGGTTTGCTTGTCGCCGGAAAGCGTGTTGGACGAACCGACGGCGTCCCGGAACGGTCCATAGAAGCACGATGCGTATTTGGCCGCATAAGACATGATGATCGTATTTGTATGTCCATGATCTTCCAGTGCCTGGCGAATAGCACCGATGCGGCCGTCCATCATGTCCGATGGGGCAATGATATCGCAACCCGCCTCGACCTGTACGAGTGTCTGGCGAATGAGCACATCAATCGTGGCGTCATTCAGGATTTCTCCATCGCGCATCAGGCCGTCCTGACCGTGGCTGGTGTAGGGATCAAGGGCTACATCGCACATGACCCCGATATTCGGCACGGCTTCCTTGATGGCTTTTACAGCCCGGCAAACCAGATTTTCAGGATCGCAGGCAACGTTTCCTTCCTCATCCCGCAGGGATGGCTCAGTGTACGGAAAGATAGCAAGCACCGGGATCCCCAGATCCGATGCAGATTTCGCGGCTTCGACCGCGAGATCGATGGATAGTCTGTCTACACCGGGAAGAGAGCCAATGGCTTGTCGCTGGTTCTGACCTTCCATTACAAACAGTGGCCAAATTAAATCGTCCACAGTTAATGTGTTTTCCCGGACCAGTCGTCGTGACCAATCGGATTGCCGATTGCGTCTGAGCCGCGTGGATGGAAATCCGGGTGCGGCCATATCGTTCACGGTGAGGTTCGGATCCGAAATGGCCTGCGAGTTCTGTGCGGTTTTTTGATCCATGAATATAACCTTTTTGCGCGTGCTTTAGTTTAGCACTCTCTGCGATAATCGGCAAAAAGAGTTCGGCAACTATATGAATTTTGATTGCCTGGCATCCTTCAGGTCCGCTTATTCACAATAAGCCCGTCTTTTTCGCGGTGCCATGTCCAGATGGAAGTGATTACGATGGGCGTCATTGGCCTCCGGACCGAGGACAGTTCCAAATATGCCGCAAGCACCTTTGTGAATACGGCGTAAAAACAGGGCCTCTTTTTCGAGAGGCTTGAAAACGTTCATCCCCAGGCGGTTTGGCTGCATCCCTTCTGCTTTTAACGGATCCGGCGATTTTGATTTTTTTGCAGGTTCGCCAGCAGCCCTACCTCCAGAATTGTCAATTTCGTTTTTCGATTTCTGTGAAGACGGGTCAGAATTACCGGTTTCCTGTTCCCGGGTCTTCTTTGCCTCTGCTTCTTCCGCTTTCTGTTCCACCGCTTTGGTCCGTTTGCGTTCTTCTTCTCTGGCTTCCTCAATATCTCGCTGCGTCGGCCCCCATTTGTCGAGGATCGAAACCCAATGGCCGTTCCCCAGCTGAATGGCGGAGATGTCTATCGCATTGGCAAAGGCGTGTTCGCTCATTCTCTTTTTCGGATTGCCGTAACGGCGGCGGCAGGCATAGTGGGCGACCACGCGCATACCCGATACATTGTGCTTGAGATATTTGAGAGCCGCAGGCTGGACCTTCTTTTTGATCCACTGGTTGAGCGCTGAAATGGTCTGGCAGTTCAATGTGGGTGCCGGCGAAAAGCGAACTGCTGCGGCCTTGTTTTTTACCGCCTTCAATCTCATCGGCGCTGGTGTTCCGCAGACACCCGCTTTTACAGGTGCCATGGGTTCCACATCCATGGAGACGTCGGCAAGCATTTTAAAGCAATGCGCATGGGCCTGAACAATTTGCGCTTCGCTCCAGACATCGGGTCGGGCCGGTTTTTCGGGATTGTCCTTATTCACCTGTTGGGTTGCCGCCGGCTTTTTTATTGGCAGGGGAACATCTGCCGTCTGGGCCCGCCCTTGCACGCTACCGTGAAGCAGGGCTATATGAAAACAAAACAGAAATAAACTTGGGACGGCGCGCATTGAGCAATTCCTGCAAAGCTTAAATCTCTGATAATTCGATGATCGCTGAAATATCGGATTTAGTGCGACCACTGGATCAATCTGGCGCGAGGCATAACGCCATCTCGAACACATGAAAAGAACAAATAGTACCCAATGACGGATTCTCAGGAAATAATACTGACAAAAACGAATCGCTGTGGATTAATTACACTGAATCGACCCCAGGCACTCAATTCTCTAACTTTGAATATGATTAGAGAGGCGGAGCGTCATACTTTGGAATGGGCAAAGGATCCTGACATATACGGCGTTGTCATCGAAGCCGTTCCGGGGCGAGCCTTTTCCGCCGGCGGCGATATTCGGACCCTGTATAACTGGATGAAAGACTCTCCGGAAAACGCCGTCCAGTATTATCGGGAAGAATACCAGCACAATTGGACGCTCGAAAGATTCATGAAACCCACGGCTTCCCTGATCAACGGCTTCGTCATGGGGGGTGGGGTCGGTTTCTGTATTTACGGCACCCATCGGGTGGCCGGTGAAGGACTGAAATTTGCCATGCCGGAAACCGGGATCGGCTTTTTTCCGGACATCGGGGGAAGTTATTTTCTCTCTCGTTTCCCCGGGCATCTCGGCATGTATCTCGGACTGACCGGATTGTCGGTAGGGCCTGCGGATGCCTACCATCTTGGTGTCGCAACTCATGTCATCGGCAGCGAACATTTTGAATCGATCAAGCAGACCATGATAGAAGCCGATCCCATCGATCCCATCCTGGAGAGGTTGCACAGAGATTCCGATGAAGGCGAAGTATGGATGCGGCGGGATATGATAAACGAAATATTTAGCGCCGGTTCTCTGGAAGAAATATTCGAAGGTCTGTCGCGGGTTTCGGGGCCCGACGAAGCCTGGGCTGGGGAAACCCTGTCTGAATTGCACAAAAAATCCCCTCTCAGTCTCGCCGTGACTTTTAAACTCATTCGGGAAGCCTCGGCTGAAACCACTGCTTACGAAAATTTAAAGGCGGCATTGGAAGTCGAGTTCCGCCTGGGGTATCGTTTTTTACACGATCATGATTTTGCCGAAGGTATACGCGCTGCCATCATCGATAAGGACAATGCGCCGAACTGGCAGTACAAGGACTTAGCGTCGGTCCCCCAGGAACGGGTCGATGCCTACTTTGAAAATCTCGGCGAAGAAGAGCTGAATTTGGTTGATACGTGATGGGTTTGAAGAAACAAATCTGAGGAAAGCTTGCACATCGACCAAACAGATAGCCAAAAGGCCGCTACCCATCTCGCGCAAGGACGCAAACACATTTTGCGGGATGAGGATTGAGCTAGGATGTGGTTATGGAGGAGGAAAGTATGTCGGACATAGGATTTATTGGTTTGGGAAATATGGGTGGTCCCATGGCCAGCAACCTCATTCAGGCAGGTCACCGGCTTAAAGTTTATGATGTCATTGAGGACGCAGTCAGTGCCCTGGTCAGTTCAGGAGCTGAAGCCGCAGATTCACCGGGACTGGCGGCCAGGGATGTCGATTTCGTAATTTCCATGCTACCGGCGGGTCAACATGTCCGCGAAGTTTACCTCGGAGAAGGTGCGGTCATCTCCAACTCACGAGATGGCACACTTCTCCTCGACTGCTCCACCATCGATGTGGCGACTGCACGAGAGGTGAGCCAGGCCGCCAAGGACAAGGGACTGGAAATGCTCGATGCTCCGGTGTCCGGGGGTGTGACAGGGGCGGCGGCCGGTACCCTGACATTCATGGTCGGGGGGGAAGATAGCGCTTTTGCCAAAGCGCATCCGATCCTGCAAAAAATGGGCAAAAATATCGTCCACGCCGGCGGCGCCGGTAACGGCCAGGCGGCAAAGATGTGCAACAACCTTATCCTGGCGATATCCATGATCGGAACCTGCGAGGCCTTTGTCCTGGCAGAGAGTGTCGGACTTTCCCATGAGAAGCTGTATGAAATTTCTTCAACGGCATCAGGCCAGAGCTGGTCGCTCACAAGCTACTGTCCGGTGCCGGGACCGGTTCCGAGTTCACCGGCCAACCGCAATTATGAAGCCGGCTTCACAGCAGCGATGATGCTCAAGGATCTCAGACTGGCTGAAGAAGCTGCCTCCCAGGGGGCGGTCAACTCCCCCCTCGGAAACCGGGCAA
>JBPCWG010000107.1:0-3554 GCA_051009705.1 Methyloligellaceae bacterium
AATTGCAAAGATATCTTTGAAGCCATGGCCTATTTTTATGTGGCCACGAAGATGACAAAAACTTCGGCTCCAAGTGAGAGCGTTGCCCATGAAAAACGTTATCAAAAATTAAAATCTTCCTACGACAAAAGATGTCCGTGAGCGGACTAATTACAGCAGCAGGATTTATGGGATCGGGCAATCGTATCTTGATATTTCGGGACTGAAGCGGTTTTGGGGAAACGGTTGTTTCTGGCCGCGCGTGAAAGAGACCACCGGGAATTTCAGGGAGTGACAATGGACAAGGCCACTATGAATACGCAGGAAACCGCGAAATTGTCGGTAGAGCTATTGGATCTCATTCGCGAACGCAGACTTTCCTATCCGGAATCTATGCTGGCCTGTGGCGTAGCCCTGGCCGAACTGGCGACGATGACCGCCCATCCCGACGATAAATCCGTGATCAAGACTTCCATTCAGGATCTCATTACCCGCATCGTCAATCATAACGGCTTGCAGGCCAGTCCATTGAACTTCGAGGCCATGGACATGGATCTAGACCCGGATGCTGACTTGCCCCGGGTACTGCGACGACCAGTTCCAAGATAAGAGCGTTATCCTCGGGACTTTGCCGCCGGTGCAAGTTGTTTATTGACCTTACCGGTGCTGGATCCTTTAGTTAAGCACCGGTGTTCAGGTATAATATAGGTTCCAGTTTCGAAATCACCTTCGGCACACAACGGATGAGAGAATGCTTGTGAAGTACCCGATGATACGAAATGCGGGGAGTGCGATGCTTGCCGTGACCCTGCTCTTCATCGGCTTTCGGGCCGATGTTGGCGCTCATTCCGGCGCCAAGGGTATTGTCAAGGAACGCATGGACGTAATGAAATCCATTGGTGCTGAGATGAAGAAGCTCGGGGCTGTAACCAAAGATCCCGGCCTTTTCAATGCTGCCGAGATACAGGCGGCGGCGAAAGCTCTTGGTGCTCATGCCCAGCGCATCCCCGATTTGTTTCCCAAGGGCAGTACCGCACACCCGAGTGAGGCTCGGCCGGAAATCTGGACAGATTGGGAAAAATTCGAGGCCCTTGCCCGGGATCTCGCAAATTCGGCGGAAGAACTGCAAACGGTTTCAGCCGATCAGTTCAAGCTCGTATTCCTGAAAGCGGCTACAACCTGTAAAGGCTGTCATCAGCAGTTTCGGATCAAAAAATAGGGGCGACCCGAACGGCTATCTTTCTCTCGAATAAGATGTCTCAAAATTTATAATCTTACCTGGAGGTGTAACCGGCGGCGTTCTCCGCTCATCTGATTTGAGCTAAGAGACAATGCCGCCGTTGTAACTATTGTCGCCGGTCACTTGCGGACAGGACTAACCCGCAGCCGCGACGACAGATGTTTCATAGTCCCTGGATCCGAGGCCGTCCTCAAAAATGCCGCGCTCATCAATCCAGTCAAAAGTCTCGTCGAATATTTCTTTAGAATAGGGTTCGAACACGATCCTCTCCCCGGGACCCCAGCTTCGCGTATCCATGCTGTCGTAGTATTTCTTAGGAAATTCCTTGGCATAGTAGTGTGTATACTTGTCGGGCCGAAGATCGATATCCTGTTGTGCGCGTCTGAGGGCTCGCATGTATTTTTCAACGTCTTCCGCGTCATAGTCGCCTTTGAGAGAGGTGGCCATCATGAATGTCGTGTCAATAATTTTGCGGTATCCCAGTTGCTCGGCCAAATAGTAGGGGCCGGAAAAGAGGGCACAGGCCGGGCTCTTGTTTTCCAGCAGTTTATCCATGCGGGTAAACAGCAGACCATCGCCGAAATTGAGATTTATCTGATCCCGGTCCATGAATTTCTCCAGGGACTGGATGGTTGAATAGTGACTGCCGGACTGGTACCCGACGGATATGGGCACGCCGGCGAGATCTGCGGGTGATTTGATAGGCGAATCCGGAGGCACAAAGATGCCGGCCGGAGAGACCGAGTAACAGCCGGAATAGAGCTTGGCATGATCTTTTGATGCCGCCACCGCAACCGTCCAGTGACAGGCGCAACTGACCGTCGATTTCCGTCCTGCTTCGATTAACTGATAAGCGCCCACTCGGTTAGGCGTATCGTGGATTTTCCCGTCTGTGGATTGGACGAGTTCCCGGAATTCATAGTCCAGGCCTTCGTCCTTGAAATAACCTTTTTCTTCGGCGACCCACTCGTGCAAGCGGAAATGAGGTTCAATGATAAACTTCGACATTGGTTGTCTCCCTGTTCGCTACCTATTCAGTTTTTGTCCGCGGGTGTTTGATAGAATTCCCAATCAATTGTATCAGCAGCAATCTATGACGGCGCTTTCCAGTCCCCGTTCATTGACCCGACGCGTTCTGATCATCTTGATATGGTCGTCCATAAGTTGCCTGGCGCCGGTAGCATCACCCGTAAATATAAGATCCGCGAGCTGACCATGGACACCCAGGATTCGGCGGGCAAGCTGCGGGGTCATTGATTTATTACGCAGGGGCCAGGCCACGTGATCGAGGGAAATGAGCTGGGTCACCAGTACACGATTGTGAGAAGCTTCCGCGACGGCGAAATGAAAGGCTCGGCTCGACTTCGTATAGGCAACTTGGTCATCGATCACGGTCTCGGCTTCATCTAACAATTGCCGTATCCGTATCTGATCTTCCTTTGTTGAATGCTTAGCGGCAAGTTCCGCTGCCATACATTCGACGGCGCGCTGGGCATCGATGATTTCTTCGGCCCCGACCCCGGTGAGGTCGAGCTGAATGGCCAGGGCTTCGGCAATCAAACGCGGATTGCCGCTGGCAATTCGGGCACCGCCACCTTTGCCCATCTTGATTTCCGCGATCCCCATAGCCTGCAGGGATCTCAACGCATCACGGGCGACCATGCGGCTTACATCGTAATGATCGGAGATCTCTTTTTCCGTGCCGAGTATATCTCCTGCCTTGAGACGTTTTTCCAGAACAGCCTGTCGGACCTCTGAAATAATCTGAGCGGAAAGCGATGCAGAACGACCGGGAAGGTGATAATCCGCCGCGGACTCAAAGCTGCTCGATTTCTGTTTGCTCAATTTAAGTAGTTGATTCAAAACAGCTTCTTCTATCAAGTTTTATAAGATATTATCTTTAGTATTTTAATAAAGGCGCCTTGTCAAGTTTTACAAGCGCTACCAGCGCTGTTTCGACAGGTGAAAGTAATTTTGCCACCATAAGAATGGTACCAGTGAGAATGGTACCAGTGAGAAGGGGACATGTGCAGTTGGACCCCAGATATTCTGATGCGAGATCTGATGGAGTCGCCGTGATCAACCAGTCTAGAGGCGAAGATCTCTCGCACCTGCCTTTATACTGCTGCTAGAGTTACGAATTGAAAGCTCTGAAGATATTTGAATGGAGCTTAACCAGGAGACAACGGATATGCGCGTACTGATAGTTGGTGGCGCCGGCATGGTCGGCCAAAAGCTGGCCAACAAGATATTCTCAGCGGGAATCGGAGACGCAAAAGTGGAAGAACTTATCCTCCACGATATTGTGTCTGCTCAACTCCCGGTTCTCTCTGAA
>JBPCWG010000108.1:0-2737 GCA_051009705.1 Methyloligellaceae bacterium
GTCCTTTTCGGACTGGGCTGGGGCATCGCGGGCTTCTGTCCCGGACCCGCTATCGCCGCCTTGACGACACTTCACCCCGAGCCTTTTGTCTTTGTCGCCGCAATGGTTTCGGGCATGGTCGTGACAAAGACCCTTTCCGCCTCCTCAAAACGCTTGCAAACATCGAAATAGCGAATTTGACCAGCGTCACCGCGGCGACAAATCAGAATTTTGGGCCTTCCCCGGTCAGGACATTTGATTTGAATCAACGCCGGATAGCAAGGATTGTCCTACAGAATTCAGATTGCGGTCTGCGTCTGTCACCTGCACCCTAAGAGCTGACAGATCCCGATAAATGCGGTGATGACCCTCATTCACCCTCTTGTGGAGCACGTTATGGCTTGGTCGTTTTCAGTCGGAAGAATTGCCGGCAGTGATGTCAGAATCCATATTACTTTTTTCCTGTTGCTGGCCTGGATTGGATTGGCAAACTATCAAAAAGGCGGGATTGATGTCGCGATCGAAAGCATCGCCTTTATCATTGCCATCTTTGCCTGTGTGCTGGCGCACGAGTTCGGGCATATCCTGACCGCCCGCCGTTACGGAATCCGCGCACCGGTCGTGACTCTGCTTCCCATTGGTGGCGTCGCAAGTCTCGAACGTATGCCGGAAAAACCGGCCCAGGAGATATTGGTTGCATTGGCGGGACCTGCCGTAAATTTCGTAATCGCATTTGTGTTGATCATCCTGGTGGGCACCTCCCTTGACCCGGCGTCCCTGAACGCGCTGGAAAATCCCGAAATCAGCTTTGCCGCCCGTCTCGCAGCCGTGAATGTTTTCATAGCCGTGTTTAATCTGCTTCCCGCTTTTCCCATGGACGGCGGGCGCGTCTTCCGGGCCCTGTTGTCCCTCAGATATTCGCGTTCCTATGCGACAACCGTAGCGGCCAAGACCGGTCAGATGCTGGCCTTCCTGTTCGGATTTCTGGGCTTGGCCGGGGGGAATCCCCTGCTCATATTCATTGCAATCTTTGTCTATCTGGCAGCAACGGCGGAAGAGCAGGCGACAATTCAGCACGAAGTCGCCGCGGATCATCTCGCCGAAGATGCCATGATCACACGTTTCAAATCCCTCGCACCGGGGGAGACGATTGAAGATGCGACACGGGCACTGCTGGAAACGACCCAGGTCGAATTTCCAATCCTTGATGGCAACGACAAATTTCTCGGCATGCTGACACGCACGGAAATGATCAAGGCCCTGACGGAAGCCGGTACTGCGACACCCCTCGAAAAGGCAATGGAGCAGGATATTCCGGTTTGCCGCAAAACGACGAAACTGACAACAGCCTTGCAAATGCTGCAGGATCGCACGAAACCGGCGGTTGCTGTCGTTGATCGGGACAACCGGTTTCAGGGTTATATCACGCTGGAAAACTTTGCCGAACTGCTGCTCATTGAACAGGCTGTTCCCAAAACTCCCTGAGATCGCGTTTTCTGACTCCGGAAGAAATGCTTTCTGTTTTCATTGGCCTTTTGATTTCAATCAATGTCGGCAAATCTCGATGCAGCTAAACTGCCGGGGTACGGTCGCAATGATCAATTGGTGGGAAAGGCAAACCTCATGAATGTAAAAATAGCTGATATCATGGCCAAGCGTGTGATAACCGCGGCACGTCACTATACCGTCGATCAGGTCCGCTCGATGATGGAACGCAATCGGATCGGCGCGATACCAATTGTCGATGCAGACAATATTCCACTGGGCATCATTACATCCACGGATTTGTCACGGCCGCGGCTCAAGGATCACACCCCGATCAGCCGTATCATGTCGGACGAGGTGAAAGCCATTCCTGCCTATAACGATGTCAGTGCCGCCGCACGGGCCATGAGGCGCGGAAAGATCCATCATCTGGTCGTGACCCATGAAAAACAGGTGGTGGGCCTGATCAGCTCATACGATCTTTTGAAACTGGTTGAAGATCACCGCTTTACCATGAAAAAAGCGCCGGTGCAAAAAAAGAAGTCTAAAAGAACCCGGAAATAATCGCTAATATTGTCTGCTCTTGAATTCCCGGACCAATCTGAACCGAATTTCTGCGCCACTCTCATTGCACCACTTTCATTGCGCCACTGTCATTGCGCCACTTTCATTGCGCCCCTCTCATTGCGCCCCTGTCATTGCACTCCCGCAACCCGGTTGCGGGGTTCAAACCCCTCGAAAAGCGGTTCCATCGGGGCAGCGATATTGATCCATATCGCAAGTCTTGCCCCATGCCAGCGGTGCGCACCACCCTGCCCGTAGGCCGATAACTCAATCGTCGGCAGACCCTGCAAGGATTTCACGCGCCTTGAATGAAGCCCTGAATCTCTTCATACAACCGCGTCCATGCCGGTTCGTGCTGCAAAATCACATGGTTGGAACTCTCAAGCTGGACGAACTGGGAATTAGCAATTCCCGATGCCAGTTTCCGCCCCTGATCGATGGGATGAATACCATCATTACGGGCATGAATGACAAGGGTCGGAACTTCAAGCTTATCGAGGAGATCGCTGACGTCGAAACTGTCGACCGCCTCCCGCAGGCGCGCCGCATTTTCCGGAGAAGTTGTTTGCCGCTGCAATTCCGCCAGGGAATCCAGCTGTGCCATTGATCCATCCGGAATATACATGGAAGCAAAACTTTTCAGGAAAGCGCTGCCTTCTTTTCCCCAGCTGAACCGAATGAGAGTAAGGACCGCCCGGCCCTGTTCCCG
>JBPCWG010000109.1:0-2608 GCA_051009705.1 Methyloligellaceae bacterium
TGGCATCGGTGAGACCTCCGGAAGACATCATAAAGTTGAGGTTCAGGTCGCCAAATTCCGATTGCCCGCCAACGCCAAGTTCTTCCTTGATACCTTGAACATAACGTGACAGGACAGGAGAAAGATAAGCGTCCACAACGGAAGTATCTCCCCGGCCGACAAGTTTCATCAGAGGCGATACCTGGTGGCTGGCGGAAATTTGCGTAAAACCTACATGCTGAGCGATCTCGGCCACAATTTTTTCATGCTCAGGAAAAGCATAGGAATGCATGAACACGACCGCTACTGATCGTATCCCCTGGTCGTAGTAAGATTGCAGCGCCTGTTCTACAGCTTCCGAATCCGGCTTCTCCTCAACAGTCCCGTCGACACGCACACGTTCACGCACTTCCAGCACATGGGAATACAGGCTGTCAGGTTTGATGATTTTTTTGGCAAAGATGTCGGATCGAGCCTGGTAACCGATCGCGAGAGCATCGCGAAATCCATTCGTAATAACCAGTAGCGTTGGGTCCCCTTCCCTTTCGAGCAGGGCATTTGTGGCAACCGTTGTTCCCATTTTAATCGCAGCGATTTGAGAGACATCCAGGGATTCTTTGCTCCCGTCTCCCATCAGATCGCGAATGCCTTGGATCGCGGCATCTTTATATTGTTCCGGATTTTCCGAAAGTAGTTTGTGAGGTATGATTTTACCCTGGGGGGTCCGCGCGACAATATCCGTGAAGGTGCCGCCGCGATCGATCCAAAAATCCCATTTTCCCTGTGTCATCGTACCTGTCTCACTTCCACCTGAAATCTTTCTGCGCGTTACGGAGTGCACATTAGATCCGACGCGTTCACGAATATATCAAATATCAAATCTATTTTGTCAACTTTTTATTGATAATTTATAGACATTTTAGTACTATAAATTATGACCAGAAAAACAAGACAGCAAAACAAACCGAAGACCGCGCATCATAGCGATCTCGGTCCGATTGTTTCCTCCATTCATCTCGCCCAGGGCATCGTACCGTCCCTTTCCGAGTTTGAATTCGGTCTCATTATGGCTTTCCATGCCTTCGAACGCTGGATGGTTCGGGCAACGTCGGCGGCGGGTTGCGGGGAGCTTTCGGCACTTGATGTCCTTGTCCTGCATTCAATCAACCACCGCGAACGGGAAAAAAAGCTCGCGGACATCTGTCTTGTCCTGAATATCGAAGACACTCATACGGTCAGCTACGCTCTCAAGAAACTTGAAAGACTCGAACTCATCGAAAGCGGCAGGATCGGCAAAGAGAAAACCGCATCCATAACCGATGAAGGTCGAAACTTATGTGAGAGATACAAGCAGATTCGGGAGCAACTCCTGGAACAATCGGTCAAAGATCTGGGTATTGATCAGGCACAGTTTAAAAATCTATCGATACTTATGCGGACGCTGTCCGGACAGTATGACCAGGCAACTCGGACGGCAGCCTCGTTGTAAGGCTTAAGAATTTCGCTATTGAAACGAGAATATCCGAAGTATTGAACCACAAATTTATGATGCTTGTCCGACTACGGACGGCAAAGACCTGATCAAGGGTCTGACATCTTGACCGCCCCTCTTTTTTCTTCATCTTTTTTTCTAATTTGACAATATAAATTGTTGAATATATTGAATAAATTATTTTAAGCAGATTCTCGGATCTGTGTAGTTGTTCAAAAGAATAAAGTCGATTAGACTCAATAAAAAAGAGTGGTGGGACTGAAATCACAAGAAATCAGCGAATTGTACTGAATGGACGTTAACCCTATTAATTAGGGTTACTTGCAAAATGTTTAATAATATCTTAATGTTCAATTTAGAGGCCAAATATGCCAAGTTTCATTGGATATATTAACCGGTATTGTGCCCCCACAATCCCCGCCGGTTTTCTTCTCTGCTTGAAGATGGTCTCATCCACTCTTGGCGCGAGACCCAATCTCGCGCCATTTTTTTTGCGCGGCACCCATTTTGGACCGAAATTGCTTACAGCCATCCCCCTCCCTCAGCCATTAACCAGTGACAGTGCATTTCTTCGATGGGCCCTCTGGATCGATTAGGGTTCTATCCAGTTTCGGGTTGCTCAAACAGAAAGCCTAGGGAACACGCTGTTGAGAATCCGCCAAAGCCGAGCTGCGACCGGCCTTCCTGAAATTTTTACCCCGGCGATGCCTCGCCTGGGTTTTAGTTTTCTCCTGGCTGTCCAAACCAGAGAATTCCATTAATTCCATTCCATAAATTCCAAAAGATCAACATCATGCTGCGCTTTGACCTCTTGTGAAAACAAGATACGGTTAAATCAGAGACAATCCCTGCCATTTTGGAAACTAAAATATGAAACTCCTGTTGGAAAAATCCGCGGCTATCGCAACTAAACTCAAATCAACCAAAACAAGAATATCGATCGCCGAGTCGTCAGCCGGTGGACTGATTGCCGCAAATCTCCTCGCCGTTCCCGGCGCTTCTGCATATTTTATCGGTGGCGGTGTTTTCTATACGGTCAGGTCCCGGGAGCGGTTGATCGGACTGTCCAAAGAAGAGCTGGACCAACAGGGATTGCGCCCAAGCACGGAGGCTTATGCCCGGCTTATGTCTGAAACT
>JBPCWG010000110.1:0-2620 GCA_051009705.1 Methyloligellaceae bacterium
GAGGCCATAAATTCCGGAAAACCCAAGGCGGCTTTTGAAATTGCCCGCAACTACGGTTCCGTCACCATCAATAATCTCAATCAGGCCCGTTTTCTGTCCGGCTGGCTGGCACTTAGATTTGTCAGGAAAACCGATGAGGCCTTCAAGCATTTCACTGATCTGAGCAAGAGTGCTGATGGGCCAAGGACTCGCTCACGATCCCACTTCTGGCTCGGACGAACGGCACTTGCGCGTAAAGACCAAAAAACCGCGCGACAGCATTTCACCGCCGGTGCAAAATATTTTAATACATTTTACGGACAGCTTTCGCGCCAGCGGATCGATACAAATCTCGTTGATATCAAAATAGAGTCCCCCCGGTTTGCTACGGAAAAAAGTGCCGAAGAATTTTTCAAGCGCGACGCCATTCAGGCTCTGATTGTTGCCCAGAAGGCCGAATTGAAAACGACCGTGGTTCGCTTCCTTACCCGATTGCGCAACCGCTCGCGGGAGCCGGCAGACCTGCATGTGCTGGCTGAGCTCGCCTCCCGGCTTGGTCATCCGCAGCAGGCCGTGCGTATCGGCAAACGTGCCATGTTTTTCGATATTCCGCTGGTGAAATTCGCTTATCCTGTCGATGCGTTGCCCGAATTCGAACCGCTTCGCCCCCTGCCGGAACGAGCCTTGATTTTTGCCATTGCCCGGCAGGAAAGTGAGTTTAATCCGAAAATCGTCAGCCATGCCGGTGCCCGCGGACTCATGCAGGTAATGCCTATTACGGCGCGCCACGTTTCGCGCCAACACAAAATCAAATACGAACTGAAGCGACTGCTCACCGATCCCGCCTATAACTGCCGGATTGGCAGCGCCTATATCGCCGATCGTATGGATGAGTTCGACGGTTCCTATGTCAAAACGATAGCTGGTTTCAATGCGGGGCCTGGACGCGTCCGGCAATGGATGAGGAAATTCGGGGATCCCGGCACAAAAAATATTGACCCTATTGACTGGATCGAACGCATACCGTTCACCGAAACGCGCAATTATGTCCAGAAGGTGCTTGCAAATGTTCAAGTCTATCGCGCCAGGCTGGGGACCCCGAATGAAGCGCTGCGCATTGTCGCCGACCTGAACCGTGGGCGCAGTTAAGGGAATTGATCCGACTATCTGCTTCCCAATATCGAACCTGTTGATAATTCAGCCCGGACTATAAGTACTTTACAGGCTCACTCACCGTTGGATCGGAAAAGTTGCGGTTCCCTGTTGATTCCGCCGGTTCTTCGAGAATAAAGTGCAGTGCAAATGACGGGTACGGAGAGTTATCAGTTCCCTATCCGGCAGCATCGTGATTAACCTGTCGACCAAAACTCCGAAGAGGGCGGTATTTCCAATGGAGGATCAAAACTGGTGGGATCTCTATTACACGTCACGGGATGGGCTTCGCCTTTACGGGCGCCATTATCCCTCTTCTTTTCCTGAGCGCACGCCACTTCTGTGTCTCGCCGGATTGACACGTAACTCAAAAGACTTTCATACACTCGCGACCTATATCTCAGCCTACGCATCCTTGCCGCGAGACGTCTATACCCTTGACTACAGGGGGCGGGGACAGTCCGCGTTCGATAAAAACTGGCGAAATTACACGCCTCTGGTAGAAGCCCGGGATGTCCTGGATTTTCTGACCTTGAAACAACTGCACCGGGTGTCCGTTTTTGGAACATCTCGCGGTGGTCTCATCGCCATGCTCCTGGGGGCACTGAGACCGACTGTGCTCGGGACCGTCATCTTGAATGACATCGGACCACGCATCGAACGACAGGGACTACTGCGCATCCGCACTTATGTGGGACGCACACCCCACCCCAATGACTGGGAGGAAGCAGGCAAGATTATTTCAGACCTGAACGGCAAATATTTTCCAAATATTGACCGGGATACTTGGATCGAAATCGCCCATAGCTGGTATAACGAAAAAAACGGCCTGCCGGAACCAAGCTATGATCCAAACCTTTCCTACGGCTTGTCGATGATCAATCTTTCCTCACCTATCCCAGAGATGTGGCCCCAGTTCAGATCTATTACCCGTTTCCCTGCCATGGTCATTCGGGGTGGGAACTCGGATTTTCTGAGCCCGGAAACCGTCGGGGAAATGCAGGATATGCACAAACGGCTGGAAGTTCATGAAGTCGAAGACGAGGGGCACGCCCCGCTATTGCGGGATGAAATCAGTGTAAAGGCCGTCGATCAGTTTTTACTTGATACATCGCCGATGGAAGATCGCCTGCAGATCGCCCATAATGCGGCCTGAAGGCACAGCGGCTAGCCTATATTAATTGAGGCTTAGCGCCAGAGCTTCTCAACTAACCCTAATTGACTGGCTATTCATCTTCCGGACCGACATCACCGCGATCAAAGCGCGATGCAAAGTCAGTCGTCCCCCCCTCCGCCAGGATCTGGGCTTGCTCCCGCCATTCTTCACGTTCAATACGTCCCGGAAAATCAAGCTCAGCATCAACCCTTTCGACATCCGCATCAGTCCAGGCTGCAATTTGATCATAGCGATATATGCCGAGAGCATTCAATCGGCGCTCGATAATTACGCCGATACCGCCAATTCTCTTGAGATTGTCCGGCGGCAGGG
>JBPCWG010000111.1:0-6053 GCA_051009705.1 Methyloligellaceae bacterium
CTCCAGAGCGCTCTTAGTCACCCCCTGATCGGAGAAAAGCTCCTGTCGGTCTCGGATCAGGAAAATGATTTCATCCTGATGATGCTTGCCCTTGATCCGAAGCAGGTCAGAATCCTGGATCAGGGGATTGTCATTGATGAAATCCGCCAACTTGCCGATGAGATCACCAGGCCGACAGGAATTGCTCACCGCCTCGCGGGCGCTCCTATTATGCAGAGGGAAATTCGTGATGCCGTGAATCGCGATCGTGTCGTTTACAATGTCGCAGGATTTCTCATAGGCTTTGTTATCTGCCTGATGTTCTTCCGGCGTGTCAGCCTGGTGTTCATTGCATCGCTCTGTCCGCTTTTCGCCGTTGTCTGGTCACTCGGAATTCTCGGATTGCTGGATCAGCGACTGACAATATTTCTTAATGTCATCCCGCCTCTGGTGATGGTTATCGCCTATACGGATGCCATGCACATGGTGTACACGATCCGCCGCCAGATCCAGCTGGGACGCGACAAAAAATCTGCCATCCGTCATGTGGTTCGCACTGTCGGTCCCGCCTGTGTACTCACCAGCCTGACAACGGCAATAGCCATGCTGTCCCTGAGTGTGGCGGAATCCGCTTTGATCAAAACCTTTGCCTATTCCGCAGCCCTTTCTACACTGTTTGCATTCCTTTCTGTAATCCTTATCGTGCCTCTGGGAACGCTCCTGCTGATCGGGGACGAAGACAGATTTCTTGAAAAAGAAGAATCCAGAAACCGGATCATGCAGCGACTGGTTTCTGTATGTACCAACCTTGCGCGCTGGGTGGAGCCGAGAGCCTTTATTCTCGCGCTCGCCAGTGTCATTATTGTCTCCGGTCTTACCCATGCGCATTTACAGCTGCAGCCCGGCTATCGCTTGAGCGATCAAGTCCCGGATAACCGGGAATCCATTGAAGCGGGTATCGAGATCGACCAACGTCTGAGCGGATCATTTCCAATCCATATCATGATCACATGGAATGCACCTCGAAAGCTTTCGGACCCGAAAGTCATGGAAGCTATCGGTGCAGCCCATGGGGTTCTGGAGCGGGGAGACAGGGTGGGAAATGTCTGGTCACTCCATACCCTGCGACAGTGGCTCTCGGAAAGCGAGGTGCAACCCACTTCAGATCGTGTTCTCAATTATTACGAAAAACTTCCGCTCTCCCTTCAGAGGAAATTTTTTAGTCAAAATGAAACCGCAGCTCTGGTCTCCGGGCGATTGCCGGATCTGGATGCAAGAGAAACCCGCCCAATTATCCGACAGCTCGAAGAGGATCTTGGAAAACCACGTACCCGTTTTCCGGAATTCCAGTTTATTGTGTCGGGCCTGGTTCCTGTCTCGGCAGTGCAGAGTGACCGCATGATTGGGCAGTTGAATTCAGGTCTGGTCGGGGCCTATTTCGTGGTCATCCTCGTCATTGGACTGGCTTTCCGCTCAACTACGGCAGCGCTGTTTGCTCTTTTTCCGAACCTGTTTCCAGTCGCCGCCGCGGGTGCACTGTTGCATTTCTCCGGGATGAGGCTGGAATATGCGAGCGTGATGGCTCTGACCGTTGCTTTCGGCTTAGCTGTCGATGATACGATTCATATACTGAACCGTCTTTCTCTTGAATCCAGGGGCAGACGTACAATCGCAGAAGCGGTACGGGAGACGATTGCCCACATTGGTCCGGTTCTCCTGCTGACGACCGTTGTCCTCGTTTTGGGTCTCTCGATTACTGTTTCCAGCGCCCTTCCCCCCATGCGAATTTTCGGACAGTTGTTTATGATGACACTTTCAGCAGCACTCCTCGCCGATGTCCTGATCCTCCCGGCGATTGTCCTGGTCCTTGATCGTATCGGTATTCGCATGCCCGGACGAAACAATGATGAAAACTGAGTATCCCGCACACTCACCGGGGCCCCAGGGAAATTCCGAACTTTGCGGAAATTGATTGACCATGATTGTCACATTTCCGCAACGCAACCGAAAAAAGGACACAGGCATCTCGGGTCAAGGCTTGTTATTTACACTGGTTTCCATTGGCTTCCCGCGGGAAAAGGGATTTGGCCTTCGTGAAGTAAAGTAAAATAACATAGTTAATTCATATGATTATTAACTTTTTGTAAACCAATTGATCTAGATGTCGAAATTCAGGTTCCCCCTGATTATTTTTGCAACGTCGCTGTCAAAATCGATAGCCTGGCTGCCGCATCTGTTGCAATCGCGCAGATCATTGGAAATACTAATCACACTTCAGTTATTGGCATACCCTTGGACTTGGAGGTGGGACAAGTGTCGATCAACAGAGGTTTCTAAGAAACCCGGACAGATCGGCAACTTCAGTTGGGGGGAGAGCTCGCGCCATCAAAATCAGGCAGCAAGCTCTCGCAGAGAAGGCCGGCTCGATCTATCGGGTCGGCCGACTGATTCTGGGTCCTATCATTCTCCAAATTGGTCATTCATGCAGGCAGTGACCCAGTTTTGTCGTTATTCTCCGATCTCTGTTGAATTCTCTGTTCGGAATGAAGCATTGAGGCGTGATCACATCCGGGCGATGGAGTAATTTGTGCAGCTGTGTATGACCTTCAGCAGAAAATGATGTTCAATCTTCGATGCGCCACTTAGAATAACTCAATCAAATGCAAACAGAAAATGTGCGCTTGAAAGTCGGGTTCAGAGTTTCAGAGGCCCGGTGGCCAGCCACACCATCAGCATTCTGGGATCGAACGTAATGACAAGCAGGCAACATCAGCCACAATTGCCGGTTTTTGCCGACATTCAAGACGCGGCTAAAAGATTGCAGGGACATGCGGTGAAAACGCCGCTTCTGGAATATGACGTGCTGAACAAGCAACTCGGCGCTCGGATTCTGATCAAGCCGGAAGTGTTGCAACTGACGGGATCCTTTAAATTCCGGGGCGCTTACAATTGCATTTCCCGCGTGCAGAAAGACGATGCGCCGGGAGGTATCATAACCTGTTCTTCCGGTAATCATGCCCAGGGTGTCGCTGAAGCCGCAAGGCTTTGCGGTTTGCCTTCGAAGATCGTGATGCCTGGGGATGCACCAGCTATTAAGCGGCAACGCACGGAACGGTCCGGGGCAACGATTGTGTCCTACGATCGAGAAACAGAGAACAGGGAACAGATAACCACTGACCTGGCCGCGGCGGATGGAAGTTTGTTTATCCCGCCTTATGATGATCCGAATATCATCGCCGGCCAGGGAACTGTTGGTCTCGAAATGGCGGAACAACTCGAACCCCGAGGAGACTCACTGGATATTGTGCTGGTCCCTGTGGGTGGTGGTGGTTTGATTTCCGGCGTCAGCCTGGCCCTGAAACATATTTGGCCCGATGTTGCCGTCTATTCTGTAGAACCGGAAAACTTCGATGATACTGCCCGTTCAATTGCCGCCGGGGAACGCAAGGAAAACACTGCCCTCTCGGGATCAATTTGCGATGCGCTACTGGCCCGTTCTCCGGGAGAATTGACATTTGAAGTCATCAAAAAACATGTCTCCGACGGACTGGTTATCAGCGATGCTGATGTGCGCGAAGCGATGAGCTATGCCTTTCGCGAGCTCAAACTCGTCGTCGAACCCGGTGGAGCGATTACTTTGGCAGCCTTGCTCAGTGGTAAAATTGATGTCGCAAGTAAAAAAGTCGGGATTGTCTTGTCTGGCGGCAATGTTGACCCGGAAGACTATGCAGAGATTATAAGCCCCGACTAAGCGCTCGTCGGTGGTTGCTGGCAACCGACCTGAAGCCGATCCTTATTTGAAGAGGGCGGCTCGGCGCTCTTCGTCAGTCTGTCTAAGTTCTTCCAGATTATTTTCCGCCTCTTCGACTTCAGGCGGCACTGTGTAGGCGATAGCGGTATTGTACTCTGGGGAAATTTCTCCAAATCGGATGTCCTCGGATTCGGATTTCTCTACTGTGATTTCAATAGTCTCGGTTTCTGCAATTTCTCTACTATTTCCGCTGGCGTACCGCGTCTCTTCTCCCGGATTGTCGTCCCGCATAAAAGTATCGATTTCCGCCTGCTCGAATTTCCCATCCGCCGCCTGCACGCTCTGGCTGAGAAGTGGGCGCGCCGTCTGCATTTCGTTAGACTGCTCCGAGATTGTCGGTGTATTGTCCCAAATGGAGATCATCGACTGAAGCCGCTCTTCCAGATAGTTCAGCACCTTGACCACGCCACTCGTTCGTTGGCCCGTCAGGTCCTGGAAAGAACATTCGGAGTAAATTTCCGTAGCGCGTGAATCCAATCGCTCACAGAATTTTTCTTCGATCCCAGCCTCGCGCATTGTCCATGCCGTTTCCTGAATGTCTTCCGCTGCAGCCAAAATCTTATTCGTAGCGTGTTCCGTGGCTTTCACGATGTCATCGAGTTCGGCAGTGGCGCCGGAAATAGCGTCGGGGTTGTCGTCCGATGGATGGAGAACCGCAACCTCATCCTTCGCCCGGGCGATGGATTGGCTCATATCCTTGAGCACGGCTCGGATATCGAGATTTTGCAGAATTGCCTGATTATCGGAAAACGCATGTTCCAGTTTGCTAATTGCCCTGAGTACCATGGCCGTATCCGCATTGCGATTGCGTTCGGCAAACTCCCTCAGGAACGCCCGTCCTCGTTCCGAGTCAATGAGTGCGGTTTCGATTTCAAGGTATTCGTCCGCCGTCAATCTGCTATAAGGATTTCTCGGCACATTCATATATAAGCCCCCAATGGAATGTCCGCATTTGCCCAATAATGAATATAACAAATATGGAATTGATTCGGTAGCGTCAGGTGTAGCGGCGAAAGATTCCACCGCTAGTGGCCGAAATATGGGATGAAATCATGCTCAAAAGCCCATCCAAGCCCCTGACAATCACAGCCTTTTCCTGGTCCGTGGGTGTTTATTACGGGGCCATATTTCTCATTGTCGGGTTGAACACCGCCTACTTTCCCGTATGGCTGGACTGGAAAGGATTGACCGCTGGTCAGATTGGCCTGGTTTTCGCTATTCCCCATTTTGTCGCAATCCTGACGACACCCGTGCTTTCTTATTGGGTCGATGGGCTGGGTGATCGCCGTCGAGCCTTGCTCTTGCTTTCCTGCGGCGTCCTTGCCAGTTTCTCGATGCTGCTCGGAGCTGACAGCTTTAGTGCCGTGCTGCTCATACAGCTGTTCTATGCCCTGTTCTGGTCAACGATCATGCCGGTGACTGAGGCGGTAGCCATGTCCGGTGTCCGCCGTCAGGGATTGAACTATGGTCGCATGCGACTCTGGGGCTCCCTGTCGTTTATAGCCGCCAGTCTCGCCGGCGGCTATATGGTCGATCTCTGGGGCGCTCAATCGGTTTTATGGATGCTGCTTGGCGGGGCTGTCCTGCTTGTCTATTCGGCCTTTCACATGTCTTCTATGGTTCCGGACAGGGGAACCGGCGATGTGCCTCTGATTCAAAACCGGTTGAAACTGGCTGAGGGTCTGCCATATTTGCTGACACCGGCTTTCCTTTGTTTCCTGGCGACTGCAGGATTGATTCAAAGCGCCCACGCCTTGTTCTATGCTTTCGGTACTCTGCACTGGCAGTCCACAGGTCTCTCCACGATTGAGATCGGCCGCCTTTGGTCCATTGGTGTTGTCGCGGAAATTCTCCTGTTTGCCTATTCCAACCGAGTGATCCAACTGGTGGGCAGCCGCTGGCTATTGACGATTGCCGCAGTCGCGGTCGTTATCCGCTGGAGCGGGCTTGCACTCGAGCCACCTTTGATTGCCCTTTATGGTTTGCAGATCCTGCATGGGCTGACATTTGGCGCCGCCCATCTTGCTGCCGTGCACTATATCAGTGAAACTATCCCTGAAAATTTTTCCGCCACGGCCCAGGGCGTGTATTCAGCGGTGAATGCCGGAATATTCATGGGTAGCGCCAAACTTGCTGCTGGAATTCTTTACGGCAGTTATGCTGGTCAGGCCTATTTCGCCATGGCCGCCATGGGGGGGGTAGCGTTATTACTGTCACTCATTCTTGTTGGGCAGCAGAACAAGCGCGCGCCCACAACTTGAAC
>JBPCWG010000112.1:0-4583 GCA_051009705.1 Methyloligellaceae bacterium
GAGTCTGACAGGAGTTTTTTCAGGTGATGAGGAAGGTTGTCCGGATCTGGCCATTTGCGATTACCTCGCTATTGGACCCTGCGTTCCCTGTCGCATGGTGCGCAAAGGCCGTTATAAGTTTTATTACACTCACGGACATCCCAATATGCTGTTCGACATGGCAAATGATCCCGATGAGCTTAACAATGTCGCTGGTCAGGCGGCCTTCCATGACATCGAAACGGAATTGCTGGCGATCTGTCTCAAAAATTGGGATCCCGATAAACTGACGCAAACGATCGTCGAAAGCCAGGCTCAAAGAAAGCTGATTGCCAAGTCAACCGGACATGATCAACCCTGGAACCATCTGGTCCGAACCGATGACGGCAGTCGCTATGTTCGCGAAGGAGGCGTGGATGATACCAAGGGACGGTTGCGTTTACCTTTTGTGGAAATGGTGCCATCAGACTGGCCGGCCCTGGAATCCGAGACAATTCAGGATCTTATTTCGGGACGAAAAAAACTGACCGATGTCATTCCGGACTATCGCAGTTTAGAATAGTTTCGACACAACTATTGCATGTGAATTCGATGCAATACTCGACTGCGCGGCTGCAACCTCAATGGGATTTGTGTGTCGTCAGCTAGAAAAGCTATGATTGACTGGTATGAAACGGTTCAAGAAGTCCTTTACACAGCAGGAGCCCATCCCCCAACAAGGGATCGACAAGGTCGTTGAGATACTGAAATCCGGACGCTTGCATCGTTACAATACAGCCGCGGATGAAATCAGTGAAACAGCGTTGCTCGAAGAAGAATATGCAGCCTACCAGGACGCGAGTTACTGCCTGGCCGTGGCTTCGGGCGGGCAGGCCATCCAGATTGCGTTACGTGCGGTGGGAGTTGAGCCCGGTGACAAAATACTCGCCAACGCCTATACCTTGGCTCCGGTTCCCGGCGCTATTCACGCGGTTGGCGCAGCCCCCGTGTTCGTTGAAATCGGTGACGACTGGCTGACCGATATTGATGATCTGCGTGCCAAAGCTCATGATAGTGATGCCAGATTTCTGATGTTGTCACACATGCGTGGCCACATAGCTAACATGGATGCCGTCTGCGATATCTGCGACGAGTTTAACATTGTCATGATCGAGGATTGTGCCCACACCATGGGTGCCCAATGGAAGGGACGCAAGTCTGGCAACTTCGGAAAGGTCGCCTGCTTCTCAACTCAGACCTACAAGCATATGAACTCCGGCGAAGGCGGACTGCTGACGACGGATGATGGGGAAATCGCAGCACGTGCGACAATCCTTTCAGGCTCATACATGCTTTACGAGCGCCATGGGGCATCCCCATCGGCAAATGTCTTCGAGGACATCCGATTGCAGATGCCAAATTGTTCCGCCCGCATGGACAATCTGCGGGCCGCAATTCTGCGAGCACAGTTGCCACGGCTTGATGATAATGTTCGGCGTTGGAACGAACGATACCGCATTCTTGAGGACGGACTTAGAAACTCTACCGGAATCCGTATTGTTGAACGCCCTCAGCACGAATCCTATGTGGGATCATCTATCCAGTTCCACATTCAAGGCATCAGCGTTGAAAATATCCCGACATTTATTGACGCCTGCTTCGCACAAGGTGTCGAGCTCAAATGGTTCGGTTCCGAACAGCCCGCCGCCTTCACCAGCCGTTACGACAGTTGGCATTACATCGACGATATACCGCACCTGCCGAAAACCCTGAAATCGCTGTCCACAACCTGTGATATGCGCGTACCTCTTACATTTGATAACAATGACTGTGAAAAAATTGCAGCAATTATTGTCAAGGAATTGGAAAATTTGATCTGACATGTTCTGTCAAATTCCCGTCGAACGAGCGCCGTTTTTCGAATTGGATCAAATTGAAAAACGCGCGGTGCCTTTATCTGATCAGGCACTTGCGCGACTCAGATATCACGCTTTCATTTGATCAGGATCAAAGACAATCCTCTGTTTATGCCCGAAATTCACTGTCATCAGCATGATTTTCGGCGCTTCTGGGTAAAATTACAGCCTCAGAAGTGACGGTAAGTCATGTTCCAATTTGTGCGACGGATGATGGTGAGTGCCGGTTAGTTTTAAATATCCGAAAGAAACTTAGCAGAAATAAATGTCTGATCTTTCAAAATACATCAAGCAGGCTGTTCCCCGCTATACCAGTTACCCCACAGCCCCGCATTTTACTAATGACTGCAATGCCGATACCTATGCAGAATGGCTTGGAGGGCTGGATCCCAGGGAGCCGGTTTCTCTCTATATTCATGTCCCATTTTGCCGTCAGCTCTGCTGGTATTGCGGCTGCAATATGAAGCTCATCTCCCACTATGCCCCTGTCAGTACCTATGTGGATGTATTGCTGCAGGAATTGGAACTTCTTTCAAATCACTTGCCGGAAAAGATGACGATTGCCCATTTGCACTGGGGTGGAGGAACACCGACTTCACTGGAGCCAGGCGATTTGGAGCGTGTCATGGATTCCGTGCACTCGCGATTCAAGCTCACCGCCAATACCGAAATTGCTTTGGAAACTGATCCCCGAACTTTAACCGATGGCATGATCAGGACAATTGGCCGTCTTGGATTTAATCGCGTGAGTCTGGGTGTTCAGGAATTTGACCCCAATGTACAAAAAGCGATCCATCGCATTCAACCACCGGAAATGGTTGAAGCGATGCTCCAGGGTTTCCGCAATGAAGGGATCCGGGCTTTTAATTTCGACCTGATGTACGGCCTGCCTCATCAGACAGTGGAGACTTTGCAAAAGACCATTGCCCGGGTCATGGAAATGCGTCCCGACAGGATTTCTCTATTCGGATACGCGCATGTGCCGTGGAAAGCAAAGAAGCAGCGCTTGCTTCCCGAGGACGCCCTTCCAGGTACAGCGGACCGCATTGCGCAGGCGCAAGCCGCTGCCCTTTCTCTTGTCGAATCCGGCTACGAAGCCATCGGGTTGGATCACTTTGCTTTACCTGAAGATCCCCTTGCCGAAGCGGCTCGATCGGGAACCCTTCGCCGGAATTTTCAGGGCTACACGACCGACTCTTCCGAGACGCTACTCGGAATTGGGGTGAGTTCCATTGGCCGGACGCGGAAGGGATATGTTCAAAATATCATGGGCACCAGTGCCTGGATCCAGTCCGTTGAAGCTCGGATATTGCCGGTGGAAAAAGGGTTGGTCTTTCGTGAAGACGATCTCGTCCGCGGTCACATCATCGAACAACTCATGTGTTTTGGCTCTGTCGATCTGAAGGCTGTCCGGACAAAATATCGGCTGCCCGAGAATGAATTTGCAGCGGAAATCCAGGTCCTCGCACAATTTGAGCACGACGGGCTCGTGAAACTCAGTCAGGGGCAGGTAATACTCACTGACGCTGGACGTCCGCTGATGCGCACAGTCGCGGCAGTATTCGATGCCTACTTTACCGAGAAAGCCTCACTGCATTCGGTTGCCGTTTGAGCTCTCAAAGACTTGTGCCACTCGATTGGCTGAGTTTATGGTAAGACAATACTCTTTGTGAAACCGCATTTGGATTAATTCCCGAATCGAAAGAGCAGTGGCGATGCTGGAACTATACTATTTTGAGAATTCAATCTGCTCTGAGCGAGCATTGATGACACTGGCCGAAAAAAAGGTTGCCGATTGGATTCCCCATCATGTTCACCTTTTCGAGCGGGAACAGTTCAAACCCGAATATCTGAAACTGAATCCCAAGGCGCAAGTTCCGACATTAGTGCACAATGATCAAATTATTCGGGAATCCTCTCTGATCTGCGATTACCTTGATGATTTGTATCCTGACCCTCCGCTAAAACCAAAAGAACCAGCGTCTATCGCTCGCATGCGAGAGTGGATTAAGGAAGCCGACGAATCTGGTTTTGAAGGAGTTGCGTCGTTATCTTTCGTAATCGGCTTTAGAGGGAAGCTGATGGCCATGTCCGACGAAGACCGCGATGCCTATTGGGCTGGTCAGACCGTTCTCTCGCGGACACAACGCCAGAAGTCCTGTGTTTACGAAGGATTTGACTCTCCCTATGCCATGCGTGCAATCGCAACATGGGAACATATTTTCCAATCAATCGAAGAGAACATTTCTGATGATCGTCCATGGCTCATGGGAGATCAGTTCACTTTGGCCGATCTCAATCTTGCTCCATTCATTGCGCGTCTTGATGGATTGCAGCTTGTTGAGTCCTGGCTGGAAGATCGCCACAATGCGCGAACTTGGTGGCAGGCAGTCAAGAGTCGACCGACCTATATTGAAGCACGTGTGGGTCCGTCTGCCGATGAAGTAACCATAATGGCAGTTGAAGGTTCAAAATTTACCGAAGAGTTTAAAAGTAAGCGCGCCGAGTATTTATCTCAGTACGGTTAGCTGGCCGGTTGGTTCAGGAAACTAACTTTGGTCCCACTCGATTCGGTCAGCATCGGGAGATACCCGATCATAGTACCATTTGAGACCAAGAGGTTCTTCACTGAGTACATTCGTCTTAAAGCTCTTCCAAGCCTGTAATTCGAAATAGTCAAGTGGTCCACCATGGGCGCGGAGCCGATGG
>JBPCWG010000113.1:0-4918 GCA_051009705.1 Methyloligellaceae bacterium
GGTCCAACTCTTTCTGCAACTGTCGAACCGAGTGCTCCGTCTGTTCAAGGATGCGTATGGTTTGCTGTTGCCGCTGTTGATCGTCCCGCATTTGGGTTCTCGCGGCTTCCAGGATTTTGAAAGTTTGCTTGAGCTCCGACTCGAGGCGACCAATGCGTTTCTTCAAACCTGCTGTTTGGACCGATCCCGCAACAGCACTTTTGGAATTCGGCCTAATCTGATGGGTGAACGAAGATCCAGCCCCGTCGCGATCGGTACTTTCCGTTTCCCATTCCCGTGAATGGGCCGCGTTGTTGCCTGGGATGAGATTCCGGAATCGTTCGCTGCTTTGAGAGAAGGTTCCGGGATAATTGTGAGCCACCATGGCCCAGCCTCCGAGAAAAGATACCATCAGGGCAGCAATAACAAAATTTCGCGCGGGATAGGTACTATCAAAGGGATGTGCCTGGTCGTGCCGAATTCGCCGGGGTTTGGAATGATTTGGTCCGAAACTCCACAAGCGTCCGGCAGGGTCACGGCAAAAATATACCCTGCTTCCCTGTCCATCGTCCCGAGTGTCGATACGCAGATGATCATCGGACAAATGACCGGGCTTGGCGGCGATGCGGTCGCTTTCCTTTGATGAAGTCATTCTTCTCTCCATTGAAGAGATGAGAAATCGTAGCATCGGCGCAGCTTGCGACCTTTCAGGAATTGCAAATATCGTTAACCGCAATGAGCCTCGGACAGTCGACAACCCAGGGGCAACTGCCGGGCAACAGACGTATGGAAACGGGGAGAAAGATTATGGGAGGTGCCTCGGAGCGGGCTAACCACCATGTCCTCTGAGGCACCTTATGCCCGATTATTCGCAGAGGAATAATATGCTGGGGGGCATAACTTGCATTGTAGAGTCAATATTGGGCAATGACAATATGAAGACAGTTTCGGACCGGACAAAATTACGAATGATTTGATTTGGGAGCCGGAAAGAAACCAATTTGCGGCGATTAAACTTTTGTCTCGATCTAAATATTCCACTTTTATGTACTTTGAGATGTGGTATCCCAATTAATGATAGTGATGGTTTGCAAATAAGGTTGTAGGCAAAAATAAAACTGCATGATCAAGCGCGCGGATGTGGATAACACCTATTTTTCGGGGATAAAATTTTCTGAACTTGCTGATGAAGAAAAAATATATCAAACTTGAGACAGGTCGAACGGCGGAAGGGAACTTCGGTTTCCGGAAGACGGAAGGCCACAGGGAGGCGAGATGGTGTTAGCTCACAATCTCGTCTTTCTTGTTTTGGGGACCTCCTTTTTATGTCGCGACAAAACTTGTTTGAGTTTTGCAAAAAACTGATTGGCCGTCGTTTCCATAGACCCGTCACAGAACGCTTCTGGTCATCCATATTTCCGGTCATCCATAATTTGACTGCGGTTCTTCCGCTCCCCTATATAATTCTTTCAGGTGCAATTTGCCGATGACCGGCAACAGCACACTAACCCCGCATTGTCCCTCCAGTGTTGTATTTATTGATCCGAGCGCGTTTTGCCGACACCGGGGGGTTGAAAAATATACACTGGCGCACATCTACCTCAACTCACCCATGTCGTGTCTGCACGGGCCGTTGGAATTATCGAGAAGGGAAAAGATGTCAGACAATGTTATCATTCGATCGGCCGGAGAACAGGATATCGCGTCCCTGATATGTTTGACCAATGCCTTTGGTAAAGCAATGGGAGGAACGGCCGAACCCATGACGGCACAAAGGATAAAAGACAACTTTCTCGATCCAAAAAGCGGACTTGATGTGCTGGTGGCTGACCGGGAAGCTGAAGTGGTGGCGTATGTTCTCCATCACGTGAGTTTTGAAACAATGGAGGGAGTGAAAGGCCGGTATATTTCGGATCTGTTCGTATCTCCCGATGCTCGCAATTCGGGTATCGGTACTAAACTTATCGGCGCAGTTGCCGAATGTGCGCAAGCGGAGGGAGGTGAATTTCTGTGGTGGATCGCCAAGGGCGAAACAAAATCTCTACACTCATTTTACTCCCGAGTGTCGAACTATAGTGAAAGATTGACGGCGTATGCCGCTACCAACGAGCAATTTGCGCGGCTCACCGGTTTTCACAATGTCTAGTGGTGGAGACTGGAATTATCAGTTGCGAAATGAGGGTTCACTGCGGAAAGCATTCAACGCAGGACAAAGAGGCTGAAAATCAAAAGAGGACCCAAAAACAAGAAAGACGAGATTGTGAGCTAACACCATCTCGCCTCCCTGTGGCCTTCCGTCTTCCGGAAACCGAAGTTCCCTTCCGCCGTTCGACCTGAGACCAGCTTGTTGTATTTCATTGTTCAAGGCAAGTTGAAAAATTGTTTTCCCCGGAAATAGCTGCTTATCCACAGTCGTAATAAGGGCGACTGCTGCAGAACAAAAAATTAACTGCTCTCCGCATTGCAATATTCTGCTTCAAAAAAAAGGGTCACTTGCGTGACCCTTGGAATGTGGCCTTGTCGATGGCCCGTGTGTTTGATCGTCGACGTTTATTTGATGGTGTAATCGATCGGGAATTTGTGCCCGGCTTCTTCATTGTATTTAATGAAGGCGCGCATCGCTTTCGCCATATTGATTCCCTTTTTCTTGTTAACCGCAGAGGCGCGTTCCGACGGCCAGTCTTTCAGTGCGAGGGCCCAGTTCTTTTTTGCCTGGGGGTCAATTGTGCGGATCTTGATTCCGGCTTCGCGCAGTTTTTTCAATCCCCACTCATGATCGTCCTGAGCGGCTTTCGATGTTGACTCTTCCCATTCAACGGCTACCTCGTCGATAATTTTCACAACTTCCTTCGGTAATTTATCCCGGGTTCTGAGGTTCATAGTCAGAGTGATATTGAGGACGGCGCCGAAATCCGTGACGGTATAAGTGCCTTTGTTCTTGATGGCTTCATGAAGTTTCAGCTTGTAATCGGTATCCGGAAAGAGAACGATCCCTTCACCCACGCCAGTTGCCAGTTGCTGTGCAGCTTTGGGAATTGTCGTTCTTACAGGAATGCCGCCTTTGACCCAGGGAAGGTTGGGACCTGCAGCCAGGATCTTGCGGCCTTTGAGGTCTTCGAAAGTATTCCAGTCGAATGCGGTAAGCAGACCGTAATTGTTGAAGCCAGTAAATCCGAGAAGCTTTTGATTGTATCGTTTTTCATAATCCTGGAAGAGTTCCGGAAAGTCCTTGAGAAGCCGTCGCCCGATTTCCCTAGATGTTACAGCGTTGGGATGGGAAAACGGTACGAAGAACGGCAAATTCATCGCCATGGCCTTGTCATCATCAAAGCAGACGCACCAGCCGCCGAGATCGAGACGCCCGTCCTGCACACCTTCCAGAGTGTCGAAGACATTGACCACGGTTGCCGCATAGTGCTCCCGAAACTTGATCTTGTACTTGGTTTCCGCGGCGACACGTTCGGTAACCCGGGGTATAAAGACTTTTTGCAGCTGCTTAATATAGGTAATGAACGGGGGATGACCCGAGCCGATACGAAGTGTGATTTCATCACCTTTGATCGAGAGTGCGAAAGCCGATGTCGACATCGCCAGCATACCAGCAACTGCAAGCGATGCGATGGACAGGGATTTGGGTTTCAACATGTAGGTTCCTTCCTTGAGGGGGTTCCAGCAGAACCGCCACGACTAAGTGTTTATCGGATTATTGCTTAGCTGAATTGAAGCTGTTGCGAGTATAATTCCATAGAGACGGTTTTGCAAAACGTAAAGCACCTGAGGGTTTGATAGAAAAACGTATTTTACCCGGCGACAATTGTGCTGTTCGTGAGTTGATGGATTCGACAAGGGCGGTATGGCGTGTGGACATCGCTGAATAATTTGCAGGTACCGGAATCCTAAAATTTAGGCAAGCCGTCAGGCGTCGAAGGCGAGGCGCAACCCGGTATGCGCGGCCGAGGTGTCCATGGACTGGCCGGTGCGGGCGGCAATCCGGTAGCGCCAGCAATAGCTCTGATGGCAGAGAAAGGATCCGCCTTTCAGCACACGTTCATTCTCCTTTTGCGCATGCCGGTTCCGCTTTTTGGCCGTCTGTTTGAGTGAGCGGATCTTGAATCGGTCGGCGGTCCATTCCCACACATTGCCGGACAAATTGTAAAACCCAAATCCATTGGCGGTAAAGCTTTCCACCGGGGCGGTTCCGTAATACCCATCTTTCTCCGTATTGAGTTCCGGGAAATTTCCCTGCCAGATGTTGCAGAATATCTGAGTTTCGTCGTCAGGTTCCGTATCACCCCAGGGATAGCGTATATCCTCGAAACTGGCACGCGCTGCGAATTCCCACTCCGCTTCTGTCGGTAACCGGCCACCGGTCCAACGGGCATAGGCTTCGGCGTCATTGGCCGAAATATGAACAACCGGATGATCCTCTATCCCTTTGGTATCGCTTCCGGGGCCGGTTGGGGCCGACCACATTGCCCCGTCCTTCGCCGTCCACCAGGGGGCACCATCGGGTTTCGGGCCGTTATGGTCAGTCTGGCCGACAAAGATGTAGGACCAGCCATATTTTTCCGCGTCTGTCTCATATTGCGTTGCTTTAATGAATTCCGAGAATTCAGAATTCGTCACACAGAATTTGGAAAGCCCGAAGGCTCTGACAACAGTTTTGCGGCAGGGGGACTCGCCATCCACAACATGTTCGGGACGATCTGTTCCCACATGACTATCGCCACCGTCGAGCCAGATGATTTGGGTCCTGTCAAACAATGCCGCCACCAATTTGTAAGTTCATTCCTGAACCAGAGCTCATTTCGGATCATGAGATCAAGATTACTGTTTCGTCAAGGGTCAGTGCATTAGAAATCTGGGCCTTGATGAGAAGCGTTTGGGGGAGCGTGTCTCCGAGATCTATTGTTTCAGATGGTTTCCTTTGCTTAGACCG
>JBPCWG010000114.1:0-4047 GCA_051009705.1 Methyloligellaceae bacterium
CTGAACACACCGCAAAAGGAAGCCGGAATACGCACCGATCCGCCAGTATCGCTGCCGATGGCAAAGTCACATAGCCCTGCCGCAGTAGCAGCGCTCGAACCTGATGAAGAACCGCCGGGAACCCGACCCGGACTATTGATATTGATCGGCGTCCCGTAATGGACATTGACACCTACAAAGCTGTAAAAAAGCTCGTCACAGACGGTTTTGCCGATACAGTCGGCTCCCGCATCCAGCAAGGCCGTCACCAGTGGAGAAGTCTGATCCGCGGGATCATGACTCGCCAGCCATTCGGGGCTTCCCCCGCCCGTGGGATAGCCGGCGATATCGAACAAATCTTTGACCGCGAACGTCAGTCCGGAGAGGGATCCGTTTTCTTTACCGGAAATGTAGTCCGGCCCGTGGGCAACCATAGCGCCAATCTTGTCATCCGCGCGGATAAGCTTGTTCATCTCTCTCCCAATTCATGATCTCTGTTCAATGTCATGCTTCAGATTTTCGCCGTTCTATACCAGTCTAGTATTTGTTCCCCGTCCCAGGAAACGACTCCCGGTTTGCCCATTATGTAGTCGAGGGTGCGGCGAACATATTTTATGCGATGGGGTGAACCGGAGATGTAGGGATGCACCGCCAGGGCCATCACCCGCACATTGTCTGCACTTTCCTCGTAAATACAGTCGAAATAGTCACGGGCCCGTTTTTCATAAATCTCCGACTCATGAAATTGGATCATTTGTTGAGCGATATCGTGGATCTCATAATTGTAAGGCAACGCGACCACCGGACCATGGTCGGTTTTCAGTTCCACCGGCTGATCGTCAAGGACCCAGTCGCCGATGTAGGTGATGCCTGCCTTGGCCAGGAGGTCAAGGGTGTCGAAGGTCTGGGTCAGGCCCGGTCCGAACCAGCCGGCGGGACGTTTGCCGCAGAACTTTTCGATGATGTCCAGGGATTTTGTAATCGTCTCTTCCTGGTCATCAACCTTGTGCATGGCGATCTGGTCGTAGGAATGGGCGTTGAATTCCCAGCCGCGTTCGAGGATGGCTTCGGCAACAATGGGGTAATCCTGACAGACGCGGGCATTGAGGGTCACGCAGGGGCGAATATTATAATCTTCGAAGGCTTTCATAAGGCGCCAGACCCCAACCCGCATGCCGTATTCGTGCCAGGACCAGTTGGGATGGTCCGGGGTGAGCGGCTGACCCTGGGGCGGAGAGAGGACCATGCGCGGCATGGCGCGTTCGATGTCCCAGACTTCAAGGGCGAGAATGACCCAGAAAATCATTCGCTCCCCATTGGGCAGGGTCAGGTGCGGTCGTTTGGTAATGGGACTGAATTCCAGTCGCTGGCTGGGATGGGTGGGGGCCATATTCGGATCCTCGCTTTACTGGCGCTTTTTAAACTTGTTAGCAGTGGTTGGTGATACCGCATCTAAGCGATTAACATGTTCGCACGCTATTGCAGGTTAAGAAGCTTTTTCGCCGATGGCAAATTTTTTATAGATCAAACCTTTTGATAGCATAGAGTTCGCGTCAGTTGCCTATGACCCCGGTCACTTGACAGTTGTAGCCCGAATTGGCTCAACTGGGCCGGATGGATAATTTTACTTCAGAATGGCCGACAGGCTCGGTTACAGTTTCAAACAAGGAGATCACAATGGAAGAAATCAAAATCAGCAAGGAAGAAATGCTAACAAGGGTCGCCCGCTTCAAGGAAATGAAGTCTTCGCGCCAGGCCTATCTTGATACGCGCATCGAGGCCCATGCGCGTGATACATTCAATGTTGTCGGTCGCGGGGTTACCGAAGACTCGACCCTGGACCCAACCATAACGGACGCGCGATATTGCGGTATTACCTATATTGGCGCCGAACCGGGAAAAGGCGCAGCGCTGCATTCCCACGAAACGATAGAAATATTCGTTCCCCTGACCGGCAAGTGGGTAGCTTACTGGGGTGAAGAGGATCAACAGGAAATCGAAATTGACCAGTTTGACGTGGTTTCGTTTCCGCCGGGGGTCCTGCGGGGTTTCCGCAATAACGGTGACAGTTATGCCTATCTGATGGCCATTATCGGCACCAAGGAGGAAACCGGTGACGGGGGTCGCGTAGGATGGGCAAAATCGGTACTAGAGGAAGCGCGTAAGACCGGCTTGAAAGTCAATGACGAGGGTGACCTCGAAGAGGTTTAAATCCGCAAGCAGGGACCGCTGGTTTCATTTTGACAGATTGTCTCCGTAACCGATTCAAGATTAGGCATAATTCTGTTTGTCATTTCATTCGTCGGACTATTCGTTAGAAAGGCGTGAGGTTTACGCGGATGATTTCCGAAAAAGAACTTTATCCGGTGCTCAATTCCCAACGCTGGATACCAAGTCCCGAGGGCTGGGTCATCGATATTGATGGCATAACCCTGGAAGCCCGGGAGGAACGCCGCCGCTGGCGAGCCCGGGCTATCCGTGAGGGAATACAGGGTCGGTGGACGCCATTTGTCGAAACCCGCTGGCGTGCTGGCCTCATGGCCTATTATGCGCGTAATGAAGAGCAGACCGAGTTTGAATTCGAAAAATAACGCCCCGGGGGTCAAAATCCTGGCCAAGGGGGGTGTGTTGAATATCCGATCTCAGAATTGCATTATTCTAATACCGGGTCAGCTTTCAGTGCCCGTTGCTTGAAGGCGCGGGCGGCAAAGGCAAAACCGCCATCGGAACCGTCTATAAAGTGTACATGTTCGCTGTTGGCGAGACTGAAAACGAGACAGGTCATGAGTGCGCGGCTCGATAAATGTGTGCCATAAATGATTTTACCTTCCTTATGGGCGTCCGCCAGCAGGTCCTCGATGGCCGCAACCTGGGTCTCGCTGACATCCAGAACCATACGCAGGACATCGTCGAATTTGCGAAAATCAGTATTGGCCCTGAGTTCTTGCCGGTATTCCGGTGCATCATAGTCACCGGCCTTGCGATCATTTTTTTCGCACCAGTACTGGATGCGTGACTGAATTAATATTCCGAGATAACGCAGAAATATGCTGCCGTGGCGGGCATAGGTCTGGGCTTCGAGCCAAAGTCCGCGCGGCGGCCAGCGAAAGCGCATGGAGTGGGGGTTGGCAGGGGCAGCGCTTCTGGGATCGTCGTTCAAAATTTCCCTTAAAGCGTTGAGAACAGTGAGCAGTATTTGCTCATGGGTTTGCGGATCATCGGTGCGTGTCTGAACCATAAGGGTCAGCATGCTGCCATTACGGGGGACCAGCGGATCCCAGCGACATGACAGGCCTTCGAGATCAGGAAATGCGATATCGGAATCGGGAAGGAAGATATACTCCTCGTTTGTTGCGGGATCTTTGATCAAACTGTCGGCGAGCGCCAACCCGCCACCTCCGAACATCGCGAGAAAATTATGAGCTGATAACTCGTATTTACACACGAGAACATCCGCCCCCCTTTGCCGTATCTCACCGAGGGGTACAGCTCCGACGCGTAATTTCAGGTTGAATTTCTGTTCCGACAGGCGCTGCACCCCGAGAAGAGCACGACGGGCGGGTTCAAGTAAAAAATCAGGTATGAGGATCGTTGCGCCGTCACCGCCGAAAACATAAGGCAGTTCCGTTTCACCACGAATATTCAGAACTGCGGTGATCGTTGCAGCGCCAACCATGTTGACGGTCTTGTATCTCCCGGCTTCGATGGCTTTTGTCGATCCTTCGACATCTGCGACCAGAACCACCCAGTCCTCGGGAACCGGCTGGAACGAGTTCAGGTCGGCAATGGCGCCGAATTCGGCAACCGCCGGCAGATTGCCATAGAAATGATCGGCGATGGAATTGTTGATCGACATTGTGACCCTACCCGCATCCACTTTCTGCCCCGCATCCGCTTTCTGCCCCGGGGTTTGAATTCAACTTTTAGACTTTTTGTTGCGAGACTGTTCCCGGATATGGATATACTAAGGGATGACCGATATCACTGAAAAGTTTGTTTTTGCCAACGGTATCCAGCAATACGTCCTGGAAGCCGGAAAGGGCGTACCCCTGGTTTTGCTTCATGGCT
>JBPCWG010000115.1:0-4807 GCA_051009705.1 Methyloligellaceae bacterium
TGCATGGGTGCCCGTGGAATCTGGGGCAAATCGACTATGCACGAAGAGTCCGCTGGTATTCCGATGATTATGGCAGGCCCTGACGTACCTGAAGGAAAGGTTTGTACATCCCCGGTGAATCTTGTCGACGTGTTTCCAACGGTTTTGGCAAATTCCGGGTTGCCTGTGCCGGAAGAAGACAGGCAATTACCTGGCCGATCTCTGATCGATATTGCCCAAGCGGATACGGACTCTGAGCGCATAAGTTTCAGCGAATATCATGGCGCGGGTTCGATTTCCGCAGCATTTATGATTCGTCGAGGACGTTTCAAATATGTCCACTATACAAACTTCGATCCCGAACTGTTTGACTTAGAAACAGATCCCGAGGAGCAGGTTAATTTGGCGGCGGACAAGAAATACAGTGCAACTGTTTCAATGTTTTCCGATATTCTTCACTCGATCCTGGATCCGCAGGGTGTAGATGCAAATGCGAAAAACGACCAGGCCCAGCTTGTTCAGAAACATGGTGGCATAGAAGCCATCCTGAAACTCGGAGGCCTAAGCGGCACACCTGTTCCAGGTGGTTCGTCAACACGAGTTAAAGATTAGGCCGTTAATTTTAGAGTGCACTTCCTGTCAAAAGTGCCACGACACAATCTGAGGAGAATTGAATGAAAGCAGTCACACTTGGCGCTTCGGGAGTGGAAATATCTAAAATTGAAAGGCCCGTCCCGCAACCTCATCAGGTGTTGGTTAAGGTTCGCGGCTGTGGGCTCAACCGGTCGGACTTACTTGAAACTCAAGGCCAGTCCTTTGGTCATGTCAGTGGTGACACCAAGGTGCTCGGTGGCGAGTTTGCAGGCGAAATTGTCGAACTTGGCAGCGAATCCCAGGGACTCTCGGTTGGTGAACGGGTAATGTGCCGTGGTGGTGCCGGCTGGGCCGAATACGCTTTGGCACATTGGCGTCGCTCCATCCCGATCAAATCGGACAATATCGCGTGGGAACAGGCCGCGACGCTACAAGGCGCTCTGCAGACGATGCATGATGCGATTGTGACCAATGGTCGTTTCTCTGCCGGTCAGACGGTTTTGATTCAAGGGGCCAGTAGCGGTGTAGGCCTCATGGGTCTGCAAATTGCCCGGGCAAAAGGTGCCAAATTTGTAATCGGCACGTCGACCAATGCGGAAAGACGCGCCAGATTGCCCGAATTTGGAGCTAATCTGGTGCTTGATTCACAGGACAAAGACTGGGTTGCCAAGGTTCTCGAAGCAACGGATGGCGCAGGCGTCGACATAACGATCGACATGTTGTCCGGCAACGCGATCAACAAGAACATGGAGGCGACCGCCATCCACGGTCATATAATCAATATCGGCCGTCTGGCTGGGATGAGCGGAGAATTCAACTTTGATCTTCACGCCAAACGACGACTTCACTATATTGGCACAACAGGCCGCACTCGCTCGATTGAAGAAGCGGTTAAGGTCGCCCAATTGGCGAATGCTGATTTGTGGGATCTCGTTGTCCAGGGAAAAATAAAACCTCCAATTGATAAAACATTTGCGCTGGACGATGCAGCCGAAGCACTTGACCGGATGAACAAAAATAAACATTTCGGCAAGATTGTCCTGCTTCCCGACGACCGTTAGGCTGACTAATGACAATTGGGGCTGGCATTCATCAAATCTGCTCTCTGCGGATATTATTGATCGGTCAGTTATGTATTTGGGAAAAGCAACAGACGGACCGATTGTATGCTGTGCCCGTTGATAACAAAACAGGCGTTTATCGTGTTGGCACCCAATTTGAGGAACGGCCCGATGAGACATCACCGGTTTCCACAGCACATTCCGGGACCAGATTCAATGTGCCGAAATATAATACCGACTGTGATTTAAATCCCTATGAATCAAGTGTACATCGGGTTGGTTTTCTTTTGGGAAATAGTTATGCTCCAACCACAGCCTGTTGCCAGAATTCTCGTCCACCAAGACAGTTTCAATGACATCATTATCAGATAAGTCTCAACTCACTTCCGCT
Source organism: Methyloligellaceae bacterium (assembly GCA_051009705.1). Taxonomy (GTDB): domain Bacteria; phylum Pseudomonadota; class Alphaproteobacteria; order Rhizobiales; family CAYWUX01; genus JANQOC01. Next base: position 2,026 of record JBPCWG010000115.1, read on the forward strand.
TCTATTGAAATCACAGGTGTTCGCAGAATTGGCGAGTCCGTCCCCCGCAAGGAAGATGACCGCTTTGTCAGAGGCCGGGGACAATATTCCGATGATATCAACAAACCCGGGCAATGTTACGCAGCATTCGTACGTTCCACTCATGCCCATGGTAGAATTCGCTCTATAAATACAGAAGCGGCGCGGCAGACCAAGGACGTAATCACGATCCTCACCGGCAAAGATTATGTGGGAGATGGACATGGACCGGTCGTCCACCGCGCTATCGAGGGTGATCCCCTGGATTATCGCACGCCAGCATTCGGTTCCGAAGACCCTGCCGCGATCCAGATTGATCAGTGGCTTCTGCCCTTTGACAAAGTGCGCCACGTCGGCGAGCCGGTAGCGATGGTTATCGCAGCAACTCGCGCAATTGCGGAAACCGCAGCCGAACTTGTCGAAGTCGATATCGAAATTCTGCCGGCCGTGACTGATGTTATACAAGCCGCGTCGTCGGATGCTCTGACGATCCATGATCAGGCGCCCGGAAATCTGTGTATCCATCAGATACGCGGCGATACCGAAAAGACATCGGCCACCTTGTCTGAATCAGACGTGGTTGTCACCGGCAAATTCAATGTCCCGCGGATCACCGGTGCTCAGATGGAACCCCGCTCCGGAATAGGCGAATATGATCCGGAACAGGACCAGTTCATCGTGACCGCAGGCTGCCAGGGTGTCCACCGCTACCGTGATATGATTGCCAGCGCATTGCGGACAGACAAGGACGGAGTCCGAGTAATCTGCCCCGATGTCGGCGGCGGTTTTGGACCCCGGGGACATGTCAATCCGGAATTTGTCACCCTTGCCTGGGCGGCCAAGCGGCTTCTTCGCCCGGTTAAATGGACGTCCACGCGTTCTGAAGCCTTTGTCAGCGACTGGCAGGGCCGCGATATGGTGCTTGAAGGCAAACTGGGAGTGATGGCCGATGGGCGTATCAATGCCTACCAGCTTCGGGTATTGGCGAATAACGGCGCGCACACAATCTGCTACGCTCCGGTCGCGAATTTATCGCGGTTCATCACCACTGTTTACGATATTGCGATGGCTTCACTGGATCTTCGTGTCTACCTGACAAACACGGTTCCTGTACTGCCCTATCGCGCTGCCGGCCGGCCCGAAACTCACTACGCCATTGAACGCCTCATTGATCTCGCGGCAGTCAAAATCGGACTCGACCGCCTGGAAATGCGTCGTCAGAATCTTATCGATCGAGAGAAAATGCCCTATAAAACGGCTATGGGGATGACCTATGATGTGTGCGCTTTTGAAGAGGCCCTGGATACAGCGGAAGAACTCTGCAACTGGCAAGATTTCGATGCGCGTCGCGCAGAAAGCGAAAAAAATGCGAATCTGCGGGGTATAGCCATCGTACCTTTTGTGGAAACACCCGTGGGTGCACCGTTTGAAATGGCTCGACTTGACATACGACCCGGGGGTGACACGGTTATTTATGCCGGCACTCAAAACCATGGTCAGGGACATGAAACGACCTACTCCCAGATTGTTAGCGATTTACTTGGAATACCCTTCGAAAAGATCTCTCTGGCCGGCGGCGATACGGAGGAACTCCCCATCGGCGGCGGTACGCATTCAGATCGTTCCATGCGGATGCTGGGAACCCTTCTCTACAACATATCTCAGGATATAATTGAGCAAGCGAGACCCGTCGCTGCACACCTGCTGCAAGCACGCGAAGAAGATATCGTATATTCCGACCACAAGTTTCACATTGAGGACACAGGACAGGAAGCAACTATCCTTGATGTCGCTGATGCGTTCAAAGAGTTTCATGGGGGCTCTCAAATCCTGACATCGACTTCTGATCTGCAGGGCCGCATCCGGGCCTTTCCTTACGGAGCTGCCGCGGCCGAAGTTGAGATCGACCCAGGAACCGGTGAGGTTACCGTTGCCAATTTTTGTATCGTCGACGATTGCGGTACGCCTGTAAATCCAATGGTTGTTGAGGGACAGGTCCATGGTGGCATTGTCCAGGGCGTCGGCCAGACAATTGGAGAGTGTTATGCCTATGAGTCATCTACGGGACAAATTCTCAGTGGCTCTTTTATGGATTATATGATGCCCAGAGCCGATCAGTTTCCCTCCTTCAAAGTCGTTTCTGTCGAAACGGAAACCGAGGGTAACCCGTTGGGAATCAAGGCCGGTGGTGAGGCCGGAACGGTCCCCGCCCTGGCAGTCATTGCCAATGCCGTTCTGGATGCATTGTCCACAAAGGATGTCCAGCACCTGGATATGCCGTTTACCGCTCCCAATATCTGGAAAGCCCTGCAACAGGGGCAATAAAAACCGAAAAATGTTAGAGTAGCTGCAATCCAATCTTTATAAATTGAGTAAGCCTGAAAGAATATATCGCAAACTAGAACGAGGAAATATAGCAATGCCAAGTTCAGATATCACCTACAATACCCGCACCGGAGAAAGCTTCAGTGGCATACTGACCCAGCCCGAAGGCGAAGGTGATTTACCTAGTATTGTACTCGTTACGGCAATCTTTGGCATCGATGATGAGATGATCGAACTTGCCGAAGCCTATGCTGCAGATGGATACCTCGTCTCGGTACCGGATTATTTTTGGCGACAAACACCGGGACCAACAGCGGACAGGGAAGTGGCTTTTGCCCGCATGAATAAATATGACCGGGAACAAGGGATCAATGATATTGAGGATGTAATAACCGATCTCCGAAGTCATCCCCGCTGCAATGGCAAGATTGCCGTACTC
>JBPCWG010000116.1:0-7169 GCA_051009705.1 Methyloligellaceae bacterium
ATTTGCTGATGGAAGCTGGCGAAATGACATTTCCGAAACCACCGATAACGGAACAGGTTGAAGGACATCGCCCGGAAATTGAACGATTAAAACGCCTATAGAACACGGCCAGGGAAGCAATCCGGAAAAGCTATCAACAGGCGGTAATCCCACAGGTATGAAATAGCTTCCTTCTGTCCTATCAAAAAAGCTGGAGATAGGAAGAATTGCGCTGGAAGGCCGAGTCCCCAATATATTACAACCGAACAGTTGACCGAAATTCTCCATCGCAGACAGGTTCGCCAGACTTTAGTTTGATGAGGTCAAACCGGCCTATTCAGTTGCGGATAGCAAGCCATGAAATTCATTTCCCGGTCCAGCCTTCAATCTCCGAGAGCCAGCATTTATCTGCAACAACTTTGCAAACATTTCGGCCACAAGCTGGAGACATCATTCAATGATGAAGTCGGCCTGATCAAGTTCCCATATGGGGATTGCCATATGGCCTCAGAAGGTGAACTGCTGGAGTTGCTGATCGTGACGAATATTGCGGACGATCTGGAGCGACTGGAACGTGTGGTGGGCTCGCATCTTGAACGCTTTGCATTTCGGGAAAAACATGAGCTTGTATGGGCGCGGGATCAATTATAGGAAATTGAACTTTTGCGCCGTGGTTCAAAGGACTTCCGACCAACTTCAATAAATTCCGGATACAGGCTGTTCTTATGTCCTGATATTCATCTGCGTATCCCTGAGCAGGGCTGCAACACGGTAGATCCCGTGAACCATTTTCGTGTAGGGCGTCAGTAGAAAAAGGGCCAGAACACAACCGAGATGGAAGGCCAGAAGTTCGGGAAGCCAGTCTGTCCCGCCGAGCACATAGAGGATCAGTCCCGACGTGCTAACGAGGAACAGCAGTACGATAAATGCCATTTCACCGCCCCAGGCTTTCCGGTCCGATAAATCCGGATCCGCCTTGGTTTTTAGGTAGGCAAGATAAGCCGAACCCAGGCTTAACAATATTCCGCCCGGAATTCCAAACAGTTTCGGGAGTGAAAATAAGTCGTACGGAGCGGGACTATTAAAAAAATAGTGAAGTACTGTCGCCACGGAAGTTGACAAAAAGCACAACGTAAATCCAATGAGAACGGCGTGGTGGGCATGGGTGCGCGCCATGCTGAACCTGTCTTCATCCTCAAAATTGCAACCTTCGCCATGGCCGCCGGAGAGATTTTTCATAGTCAGGGCAGAAGTCAGAGTGGTTCTAATATGGGCAATCTTAATAGGCGCCCCATTTATCGATGACCAGAATTTCCGTGTCGATTTCACCAAGGCAAATATAGGTAGTAAGAATGCAGGAATGAAAATTAAAATCATTGTCTGATGGGAAAGAAGGCGATAGAAGCCTTCTGCTTTCTCAAGCTCGGGGAGAAGATTTATCAGCCAGATAATCAGCGCCGCGCTTACGGTGACCATCAGTGCGATGGCCATTCCGCTTCTGTGAAACAATTGTGCAAATCCCCTGGGCCAGGCAAACTCATGCCAACTTTCCTGACGCCGTTCCGCCAGTATTCCCGGTAAATTGATTGCGAATTCGTGGGGCGGCGTGAACTGGCACGCATAGTAGCATCCCCGGCAATTGTGGCACAGATTGGCGAGAAACGTCACCGAGGATTTGTCGAAGGACTCGGCAATATTAATGGCCGGAAATACCGAGCAATAGCCCTCGCAATAACGGCAGGCATTGCAGATTTCTATTTGCCGCTTGGCTTCCAGAGTTGTGTCAAGAGACATAAGAACCCGCTTCTCCTCCGGCAATGCGACCAAACACGGTACCGATAGTCATGCCAATTCCCGCAAGATATCCCTGCCCGAGAATGGAACCGGCCATTGTTTCCCCCGCCGCCCAGAGGTTATCGATTGGGCCATTTTGGCCATATACCCGAGCGTTATCATCCACTTTGAATCCAAGATATGTAAACGTTACGCCAGGCCTGAGGCTGTAGGCATAGTAGGGTGGGGTATCGATGGGACGGGCCCAATTGGTTTTTTCGATCTCCAGCCCCTGAGTAGACAGCTCGTCGAGTTCAGTTGGAAAAAAATCCCCCCCGATACACGCCTGGTTGAAATCATGGATTGTCGATTTGAGCTGATCATTCGACAAGCCGAGCTCTTCCGCAAGTTCATCAAGTGTATCGGCTTTGATCGGGGGAAATACCGAGGGCATAAAAAGATCGATGGATTTGGAATCTATTATGGAATAGCCGATTTGCCCCGGTTGGGCAGCGACGAGGCGCCCCCATATGGCATATCGTTTGGGCCACACATCTTCTCCCTCATCGTAGAATCTCTCGCAATCCCGGTTCAAAACAACAGAAAAGGGTACGCAGTCCAGGCGTGTTACAATTCCGCCGTCATATTTGGGGGCTCGTCCATCGATCGCCACGGCATGGCATTGGGTCGGATCACCGACGGATAAAACGTCCTGATCTAGGAGGCTTTTCAGTACCACGCCCCGGTTATATGGGGTGCCCCGGATAAGGAAGTTTCGTGCAGCCGGTCCCCAGGCTTCGGCCAACCAGTCTATATCACTTTGGAAACCTCCTGATGCGACCACGACAGCTTTGGGTGTCAATTGATATTCCCGGTTCTGAAACCGGTAAACCACTCTGGAAACCCTGTTTGCCTCGATACTGACATCGGTAACTTCGGTTTCGTAGCTGACCTCCACGCCTAACGCTTCAGCGGTTCTGTAATAGGCATTGACGAGTGCCTTGCCACCGCCCAGGAAAAAAGCGTTTGTGCGTGACAGAGAGAGGGTTCCCGAAAGAGATGGCTGGAAGCGGACACCATGTTCAACCATCCAGTCAAGGCATTCCTCGGATCGTCTGATTACAAGTCTTGCAAGAGTTTCATCAGTCTTTCCCCCGGTCACCTTGATCAGGTCTTGAAAATACTCTTCTTCGTCATAACAATCGGTAAGAGGAAATTTTTCGTTCCTATGCATGCAGCGGAAGTTTCTGGTGTGCCGGGAATTTCCGCCTCGATAAATTTTAGGAGCGCTTTCCAGTACCAGGACACGGACCCCTTGTTCCGCCGCCGAAATTGCCGCGCATAGACCTGCGTTCCCGCCGCCGACAATGATGACGTCAAATTTTTTATCGAATAAATCCATGTTTTCTGGCGGGATTGATGGAAGCGGATCCGGAGGAAGATAATTTCATCAATTGATTTATTTGTAAATTGCAAAAATCATTCATATTATTGCGTTATGCGCATAAAATTTGATTTGATGGATCTGCAGTCTTTTATTGCTGTTGCTGAAACCGGTTCGTTTCAGCGAGCTGCATCGGAAGTCAAAATTTCTCAATCGGCACTTACCCGCCGCATTCAAAAACTGGAACGAAATCTGGGTGCGCGACTGATTGAGCGCACCACACGTACCTTGAAAATGACGCTTGCCGGCAAAGGTTTTTTCAAACGTGCACAATCGATCATTGATGAAGCCCTGGAAACACAGCAATTCATGGTTGACGAGGGGGCAGGAGGAGAATTTCGGCCGTTTCGCACCCTGACCATTGCGGCTATACCAACCGCGACCCAGAATTTGATCCCACGAGCAATTATAAAGTTTCGGGCAAACGACCACCGGGTAGCAATCAAAGTTCTCGATCACTTTGCCAATGATGTAGCCCAGGCAGTTCTCGATGGAGAGGCTGATTTCGGTATTAGTTTTATTCCCGTGTCGACACCGGAGCTCCGTTTTCAGGGATTAATTGAAGACAGGTTCGTTCTGGCCATGCTTGAGACCAATAATCTTTACAATAAGAAAGTTGTAAGCTGGCAAGACATCAATGTCGAAAACCTCATTTTACCCGCCAAAGGTACGGGAAACCGGATGGTTATCGATGAAGCCCTGGCACGGGAAAAGATATCGCTGAGCAGCGCCTACGAAGTCCGGCAATCGGCCACCAATCTCGGACTCGTGGAAGCTGGAATTGGGGTTTCTGTATTGCCGGAAATAGCTATTCCAAAATCGAAAGGCTCGCCCATCGGGTTCAGACCCCTGGTTAATCCTGTTGTGACCCGCATGATAGGAATCATCGCTCAGCCTCAGCGGCGTCATACAGATGAAGCCGAACGATTTCTACAGTGTCTTTCGGAAACAGTGTCTTTCTGAATAAGAGGGAGGGCAGGGGAAACGGTCGACAGTACTACTCAATCGCGGAGGTTTAGCGAAGGTCTGAGTTTCCCGCAATAAAACGTGAGGAGTGAACAACTTCACTGAGTTCCAAATTATTGGTGAGCAAAGCGAGAACTATGGAATGAGACTTATTGGAAGCCCCCAACCTCTTTTTGGCGTTGACCATGTGGACGCGCACGGTATGAGGGCTGATTTCAAGCTCTCTGGCAATTTCCGCTTCACGCAGACCGCAGGAAGAAAGTAGAAGACATTCTTTTTCGCGTTTTGTTAGTTGGATGTCAGACATTATTGAGTAACCCGCTTAATCAAGTTACCACGTAGCTCCCAAGTTTCACATTCAATCAAACCTATTTAAAACTGGTAAACAGAATGGGAAGATGTCGATAAAGCACAAATAACCAATGAATTGTTAATTGTCGAGCGAGTGGCAAGCGGGACCTTAAAAAGTACCTATAGATGATGAGCTAACGTAGAAGGCACGATTTTGGATCAATATCAGATCACTTATTTGAATTAATCATTGTACGGTATAGAGAATTACCGTTTTTCTCGTATTTTAGGGACAATTCGGGTCAAGACTGCAGAATTTGCTGTGCAACGAGAAACAGACCGGAAACCAGCAGCAGAACCAGGATGACCGTCTTGAAGACCTTTTCACTGACTCCGAGATAGATCGTGGAACCCACCCAGGCTCCGAAAAGCGTGACCGGCAGGCATAAAACAGCGATAACCAGTACAGAAAGGTTCATTTGCCCCGTCAGGGCCATGGCCAGACTGGCAAATCCCAGAACAACGAGATTAAACAGTTGATAAGTCGCCCTTTGCTGGTCTTTCGGACCGCCTTGCAATTGCAGCCAGATAAGAGGCAGGGGGCCTGACAGGCCGGCAAACCCGCCGAGAAAACCACCACCGGCACCGATAACACCGTCACTTCCTCTTCCGCCGCGTTTTCTCGGTTTCATTCTCGAAGCAAACAGCAATTGAAAAATGGCATAGATTGCCAGGAAAATTCCGATCAGTACTCTCAGACGATCCGGAGAAACGACATTCAGAAACCAGACACCAAGTGGAACTCCGACAACCGCTCCAACAAGATAGGGATAAACTCGCTGCCATTCGAAGGATCTTCGCAGGGTGATTAAACCGACAAGCTGGGCGGCAACAGAAGCAAGTGCAACGAGAGGGGGAACAAAGGCTGCCGGTAGCACATGGAACCAAAGGCCGGATGACACAAGTCCTGTACCAAATCCGGCAAATCCGGTTGTGAATCCGCCGATGAAGGCACCCAACAGCACGATCAGCAGAGTTGAAAATTCGGGGAACCATATGCCCATAATCTGTCCCGAGCTCGAGTTATATGGTCCAAAACGCAATTGTAGCCTGGAGACAGGATACTGGATTTTTGCCGTTGAGAACGACGGAGCAATAGCAGATATTTGACAAAGACGCATGGCTGTTCTGCTTTGAAGCTCCTCGACTCCAATATTCCAGAAATTTGGTGCGACCTCCGGTTTAAACTTCCTCACCAAAGTTTGTATGGTAGCTCAGTCTGAACATGCTAGATTCTGTGTAGAAAGTCGGGAAATAAGGGTGCCGGAGAACACAGAAATCAACGATGGACAATATTGAAGAGGCTGCATTCATTTCAGTAGGACGGGCCTGTGGTTTTGCCGGTCTGGCGGCTTTTTGCCTCATGTTCGGATTAAGCTTTGATCCAATTCTCGCGCTCAAAACCGGCGGCATATTCTGCCTCGGCATCACATTGATCCTCGCATTCTATGCTTTGCGGGCACGGAGCCGTCCCTATAAACGAACGGAAACCTGGTTACTGTTGGCAAAGACCCATCGGCCACCATCGGAAATCGCGCAAAAGGTGATTGGTGAAGCTTTGCGGGATACTTATTTGTGGTTTGCGAAACAAGCGGCCATTATTTCGATCCTCGTTTGGGGACTGGCTTTCCTGCTGCAAATTCTAGGCGTCGAGTGGGGTTTTGGGAGGCGTTGAGCAATTCCGGAGTTCCCGCAGGGATCTGGCTTTCTTCGAGAACATTTCTTAGTTCTCAGTTGCGGATTTTTGAAAATTCACTCATATTTGACCTAATTCCCTCCTGTAACTCAGGATGAAAGTACGAAATTTATGACAACCGTATCTTCCTACGTCCCGCAGGGCGTCATACCTGCAACGTTGCTTGCCTTTAACGAAGACTTTTCCATAAATGAGAGTGAATCCCGTCGCCATTTGCGCCATGTGTCCGAGGTTCCTGGCCTGTCTGCGATTACGGTTAATGGTCATGCATCCGAAGTCCATGCCTGTACGAGTTCGGAGCAGGATGCCGTTCTGGATCTGGCTTTGGACGAGGTCGGTAACCGGCTTCCGATTATCAATGGAGTTTACACAGACAGTTCCCTGGAGGCCGCGCGAATTGCAAAAATGGCCGACAGAGCCGGGGCGTCGGCTCTCCTGTGTTTCCCTTCGCAAGCCATGGGTATGGGATGCGTTCAGAGCCGCCCGGATATGGCTCGGGTACATTTTGAAACCATTGCTGCAGCCACGGACCTGCCCCTGATTGTCTTTCATTATGGAAATGAACTTGCCTACGGAACCGAAACCTTGGTTAGTCTGGCGGAAACCATTCCCTCTATCAAAGCCGTGAAAGACTGGTCCTCCCCACAGGTCCATGAAACCAATATACGTACCCTCCAGTCGCTTTCGCGTCCGGTGAATGTCCTGACGACTAATTCCGCGTGGCTGCACGCGTCGCTAACAATGGGAGCCAGTGGGCTTCTATCCGGGGCCGGATCGGTTATCGCTGACCTTCAAGTCGCTTTGTTCGAAGCCGTGCAAAAAGATGAAGTCCTAAAAGCAAAGAAAATTGCGGAACGCATGTGGCCAATTACCAATGCCCTTTATGCCTCTCCCTTTGGCGATATGCACAATCGCATGAAAGAAGCTCTGGTGATACTCGGTCGTCAGGATCGCGCCATT
>JBPCWG010000117.1:0-4449 GCA_051009705.1 Methyloligellaceae bacterium
ACGCTCGGGCGAATTCGATAACACCAGGTCCGTTCCGGCGGATGCGCAGTGAATGCCGTACCGGATAACTGTTCGGCATAAAGGCCATAGGCACATTTCTGCGGCGAGTTCATCCCTTGGGGCAAAGCCCCCGGCAGGGCTTCGGTCTCAAAGTCATTGCCAAATCCGGGCATGTAACCGGGAACCAGACCTGAAATGGAAGCTTGCTGAATAAGCTTTCGGGCACTTTGTTCATTCATTTAACAATCTCCTATTAAAGCCGGCGCTGGATTTCTAAATCTCCCCACCTTTAATTCCTTACAATCTATTCTTCACGATGCGAGTCGGTCGAGGCGGCTATTGCTTCACGCAAAACGTCGCGATTGCCGATGTGGTTGGCCAACAATAAAATCAGGCGTGCGTTCAAAGCCGCACTTTCTTCATCGGAAAGTCCTTCATGGGCACTAATGAGCTCGGCGTAGAAGCCGTCAGGATCGGGAATATTTGGCAGTGTATTTAGCTCATTCATGGATTACTCCTTGGCACAGGCCGTGCGCAGTGCCGCTCGCAGAGCGGTTTCATCAAATTCGTTCCAGCGAGCGGCGACGTGCTGGTCGGGTCGAATCAGGTAGACAGCGGACTTGGCCTCCCCCAGATAACGTTCTGCCAGCGCTCCGGTTGGATCGTCATCCATGGTAATGTCAACGCTCCGCATTGTCACGTCATCCTCCGTGATCTTTGCCGGCACTTGGGCATTGATCCCAAGGATGACGAATTCGTTGCCGAGTTGACCGAGCAGGTAGCCTTCCCTCATGGGGGCATCCGGACAGGGGCTGCCCACGCGCGATACGGCTGGTCCCCCATCCAGTTTGTCCGGGCCGTTAAGAGATGATTTGTCGTAGGTGCAGGGCACCGATAACCGACCGGAATTAACCAGTGGTCTTGCAAATGCATAACGCTCTGCAAGGTCCAGAACCGCATTGCGGAATATGTGGCTGATTTTTGACTTGGGTGTAATAAAATCGGTGGCACGGGTCGAATTTAGGATGTTCTCATCAGCTCCGTACAAGCGTTCGTCATCATAGGTATCCAACAGCTTGTCCGGGGCCTTACCATTGATTACGAGACCCAGTTTCCAGCCAAGATTGTCCACATCCTGCATACCAGAATTGGCACCGCGGGCTCCAAAAGGTGAGACCTGATGGGCGGAGTCACCGGCAAAGATCACTCTTCCATGGCGAAACTTCTGCATACGACGACATTGGAACGTGTATATCGACGACCAGACAAGTTCATAGTCAACATCCGGCCCGAGCATGGCATCGAGGCGGCTTTTGATGTTTTCTTCCTTCAGTTCCTCCTTGCGATCAACATTCCATCCGATCTGAAAATCTATCCGCCAGACGTCGTCGGGCTGTTTGTGCAGGAGGGTTGAAGCCCCGGATTTGTGTGGTGGCTCAAACCAGAACCAGCGTTCGGTTGGAAAATCGGCTTTCATCTTGATATCGGCAATCAGGAAACTGTCCTCAAAAACACGGCCTTCGAATTCCAATCCCAGCATGCCCCGTAAGGGAGAACCCGCCCCATCGCAGCCAATAAGCCAGTCCGCTTCCAGTCTGTAGGGACCGTCCGGGGTCGTAATGTGAACGAGCACATGATCATCTTTGACGTCGACGGAATCCACGCGGTTCCTGCCGCGCAAATCGATCGGCGCTCCCTCGGCTTGCGCTTTGCGTACCCGATCGACAATGAACTTCTCGAAATAGGGTTGCTGAAGATTAACAAACGCGGGATATTTATGTCCTTCCTCGGGAAGCAAATTGAATTCGAATACCCTGCGATCTTCGTGAAAGACCTTACCGAGGTTCCAGACGACGCCCTTTTCCAGCATCGGCTCACCACAGCCATAGCGATCGGCGATTTCCAGACAGCGTTTGGCAAAGCAGATCGCGCGACTGCCCATGCCGATTCCTTCATGGTCATCCAGGACCACCACGGGGATTCCCTGCAATCCAAGATCAAGTGCCGTCGCAACACCAATAGGTCCCCCACCCATGACCACAACCGGACGTCGCACGGGGGTTTGAGCTTCCTGATCGGGTGATCGTTCATAGGGATAAAGCTTGAAGGCCAGGCTATACCGGTCCTGGAATTCAGTATTCATCATTCATCCAACACTTTCTGGTGACCTGGAAGAGATCTCCACACTTCAAGATCTATAATTTCTGTCCAAATTTAAAGCTCAACCCTATCATGCCTGAGTTGTGGGCCAGTGTGACAAATAATCTGGTAATTTTTCTTCCCAGATCAGTGTTCATTTTAAAACATTTGTGTATCGGGGCAATAGGTTCCCTGCCGTTCCGTAATGTCTCCTGAAACTAGCAACCGAGATGGCGGTATCGCCCCTGGGCGGCAGCGCCTGTGTCAGGATCGCTGCAGCATTTCTCAATGATGCCAATATTCAAAATTAGAAGAGCACTGTGTGCTGTGTTTGTTTGGATCCGGCAAACCAAGGTAAGCTTCAATTTTTCTGTACGGGGGGATGGGGTATTATGAATTCGATCAATGTTACGCGTTGCAGGAAATTCGTTTGGATTTCGATCGTTCTTTTCTGCCTCATGGGAAGTTCACTCGCTTCAGCAGCTAAGTGCGGTCAGAGCAAAAACGGCTTTTCTTCCTGGCTGAGGGATATCAAATCCCAGGCAGCTTCAAAGGGAATTTCGCAACAAACCCTTAAATCTGCGCTTGACGGCGTCACATATGATCCGCGCGTGATCCGAAGGGACAGATCGCAGCGCTCCTTCAAATTGAGTTTCAATGAGTTTTACAAGCGCCGGGTGGGGTCCTACCTGTTGAAGCGCGCGCGCACTCGTTTGAAACGGCACCGAAGCCTGCTCAACCGGATAGAAAAGCAGTTTGGCGTTCCCCCGGAGATCCTGGTTTCGATCTGGGGCCTGGAAACTAATTTTGGCAAAGACGGATCGGGCAAATATTCCATTATTCGTTCCATTGCGACTCTGGCTTACGATTGCCGACGTTCAGAATTCTTCACTGATCATTTTATGGCTGCCCTCAGGATTGTACAGAAGGGGGATATGCGACCGGCACAGATGCGCGGCGGATGGGCTGGAGAGATTGGACAGGTGCAGTTCCTCCCCGGTTCCTATGACAAATATGCGGTGGACTATGATGGTAACGGGCGTCGTGACCTCGTTGCAAGCATTCCCGACGCTTTGGCTTCGACCGCGAACTATTTAAAGGCTTACGGCTGGAAACCCAATGCCAAATGGGGACCGGGAACGTCCAATTACAGCGTCATCAAGGACTGGAACAGGGCCGAAGTCTATGCCCGCACCATAGCTAAAATGGCGGTGCAGCTGAGATGATGATCCTGAAGAATGGAGGTCGGGAGGTGTCCCCGAATATCCCGGTGCCAACGGGCCTGAAGCCGAGGATAGGGGAAAAAACACGACCGCCAGTCCTCCAATAAACAGAAGAATGCGGAACGGTATCGAAAATTTTCCGATCAATCCGAATGACAATGCGACAAGTCCTGCAAGTAATTTGAAGAACAGGACAAGGGCCCAGGCCGGTTCGGTACTCAACTGGATGAGTTCAGGATTGGCGATCATGCCGAGGGGAATTATATAGAGGCCGACACCCAGGGCCATCGCGGAAACGGCGACCCGCAACCAGTTCTCTCCGACCATTCCCGCAGAAATAAACACGGCGCCGCATACGGGCGGCGTGATCGTCGAAAGCAGGGCATACCAGAAGACAAACAAATGGGCGGTAAGCGGGGCAAGGCCGAGTTTCTCCAGGGCCGGGCCGGCAACGGAAATACAAATGACATAGGCAGCCGTTGTGGGCACTTCCATACCCAATAGCAAACAAGCAAAAGCCGTCAGGAGCAAAGCCGGCCAAAGCTGGTTGTTTCCCGCGGATAAAATCAAGGATGTAATCTTTACGCCAAGGCCCGTTTGTCCGAGGACACTGATGACAATGGTTGCGCATAGAATGATTGATGCGATTACAGCAATCTGTTCGCCGGCGGCAAGAGCCACACCTCGAAGTCTTCGTTGTGTTCTTTGAATATCGAATCTCAGGCGGTCATCGAACGCCAGAAGAACGAAGGCGGACAGGATGGCACAGGCCGCTGCATATTGAGGGGTAAAGCCCCCAAGGAACATCCGTTCAAGCAAAACGAGAAAAGGTATGGCGAAGAAACCAGCCGTAATGAGCACGGTGCGCGCTTTTGGTCTCTGGTCATGGGGTAAAGGCTTGAGATCATATCGGGAAGCAAAGGCGTTGATGCCGACCCAAACCGTTGCAAAATACAGGAGAGCCGGCAGCAAGGCAGCGGCCATGATGCTCGTGTAGGCAATACCGGTTAGTTCCACCATTACGAAAGCACCGGCCCCCATCAGGGGTGGCATGATTTGACCTCCCGATGAGGCCACAGCCTCGACC
>JBPCWG010000118.1:0-3032 GCA_051009705.1 Methyloligellaceae bacterium
CAACCCTCGGTTCCGAAGAATTCTCGCTCTGAGTTCGATCGGTTGATTTGGCGTTTTCGCATAATTGGCAGAACGGGTACTTACTTCCGGCCATTTTAAATCTTCGCATCGTTGCATACGATAAATCGGTGGTAACTACCTCCAGGTGATCTTCGCTTCTTTCTTTTCAATATCCAGGAACACGCGGGCCGATTCGAATTCCCGGGTGTACGTGTAGCCGTCTTGAACGGCTGGTCCTTGGGGAGGCCCAAGCGGTTTGTCGAATTCTGGAAATCTTTTCAGCCAGACTGAGCTGTCTTTTCCATTGACGCTATATCCGTCGTGCGGAAGAAAGTAGCTATGCTTCTCGGCGCAGATCAGGAAAAGGGCTAGGCAGTAATCGAGGCGAGATTGAATGTTGGCGCCATCGGCCAGCTTCTTGCGTGTGTCGTCGATCTTGAGTCCAGAAAGTGCTTCCTCTCCCAGCCCCATCGACATGCAGATGATTTTTCCTTCACGCGCCGCTTTTTGGATCGCCGCTATGCCTTTGGCCAAATACTCGACATGTGACAATCCACCAGCCGGAGTTTCAATTCCTTCAAGATAAGAGCCGTCAAAGTATTTCAGATAACTCAAACCGGAATCAGAAAGCCGAGCGCGGATAATATTCGCGACTAACAATTTGTTCTCCGGAACTCGGTCTTTCAGTTCCTTCATCATCAGGTCGTAGCCGTCGGTCACTTTTTGCTTTTTGTCGGCGCCGATTTCTCTCAGCACATAGCCGGGAGATAATGCTTTGATGTTGCCATCGAGGAACAAGCCATCAATCTCATCGTGCCCAGCCATCTCAATGCAATGATCCAGCCACCATTTGCGCAGGGCAGGATTGGAAAGGTCGTAAAGCTCCCTCTGGCCTTGATGCAGTTTCGTCTTCCCGTTTTTGCCCTCAAGAAACGCGCCGGGAATATCATTCAAGTCTGAATTGACGTCGTAGCTGGAATAGTTGCAAATAACATTTCGGTAATAAAGAATGCGAGTGTCCGGATTGAGTTCCTTGATGGCTTTGGCTGCCGCACGGGCACCAGCTTCAGAGGAACCATGGGTTTTGCTACCGGTCGTTTTCTCGAGGGTGATCAATGGAAATCCTGCCAAGTAGTTCAACTCTTTTGGCGTAAAGCCCTTTGACTTTCGCACGTGCATATACAACGGAACGTGGTCCCAACTGAACTGAGGTCGGGACGAGGTTGCGTCGGTGCTTGCTGATCCTCCTACGTTTGGTTCAGCCTTTGCGCCTTTTTGAGGCGTTAAATCAAATCGCTGAATGAAGGGCAATGACTTTTTTCCTTTCTGTCCAATCTCCACGCCCCATTCGATCCGTTCGCCTTTGCCGCTGTCGGTGAATGCGTCGGCGCGATAGGCGCCTGGTGCGTGAGGCGAGTCCGCAACATCGTGGGTCCTAGTGAAAGTAAGTCCGTCTTCGGAGTACATCAATGAACGCGCGATTGCCTTGGGGCCAGTCGTGCCGATCATGGCACCCACACCGGTGCCTTGTGGCCAGACAAGCACTTCGTGATTTCCAGGGATGACTGGATTGTTTTTAACTTTGACGTAAGGACCCTCTGGTTTGTCGGCGATCGCGAGCCCCATTTGAGTAAACTTCGGACTCTTACCGAGTTGTCGGCCCTTGTAATAAAACCAGTACTTGCCATCTCGCACGATCAAGCAGGCATCGTCGACGAGGTGACTGTCGAACTGGTCTTTGTCTTTGCTGTTGGTGAGCACCGGATTGGCTCCGAGTTTTTCCCACGGACCGTCGGGAGAGTCAGCAACCGCGATCCCAATTTTTGAATCCGGCCCTTTTTTCTTTTGGGGGTAGAAGGAAACGCCGGTGTAAAAAAGCCAGTACCTTCCTTCGGCAACCAGGATGTTGGGTGTGAAGGCGCTTTGTCCGTCCCAACTTCCTTTCTCACCGCGAGCGACGGCTTCGCCTTTTTCGGTCCAGTTGTGTCCGTCGGGCGAAGTCGCGTACCAAACGGTGCCGTTGTAGCCACCGGACTCGGCGCCTTTGGTGTACCAAACATAAAACTGGTTGGCGACTTTGATAACGTCGCTGGGGTCGCGCCGCATCACGTCTTCTTCAGCACCAATGCCTTTGGCTTCGCTGAACGTCACTTCAACTTTAGGCAAAGGCGCGTCTTTGGTCTGTGGCGCATCTTGTGCGTTGACGCTTAAGGAAACTAGCGTCAGCGCGAGCAGGAAGTAGATCCTGATTAAAACTCTCATTACTCTCATCAATCTTACTTTCTCATACGTGCGTTTTCGCCGACCCGGTCGCCATCACCAATGTCTTTCCGGGCAAATTCAATGTGCTTCATCAGCCTCGCGACGACTTCCGGATGGTCAGCGGCGACGTTGGTCTTTTCTGCAATGTCATTTTCCAGATCGTATAGAATAGGTTCGGTGATCTCGATGTAGTCGCCATCTCGATAAAACCGCTCCCAGAATTTATCTGGCTTGTGGGGGACGTGCAGCTTCCATTTTCCGGCACGTACGGCGCGGAGGTTTTCTCTGACGTAATAGTAGAAGGCCTTCGTCGGACTCTTGGCGTCTTTGACGCCGTGAACAAGATCACTAATATCGTGCCCGTCGATCACGCGATCCGCGGGCAACGTTCCACCGGCAAGTATGGTAAACGTCGGCATGATGTCCAGGGTCGTCGCAATTTCCGAGCTAACTTGTCCGGGCGGGATTCGGTCAGGAGCCCACACAATTGCCGGAACGCGAAACGCACCTTCCCAGTTGGTTGTTTTGTCGCCGCGCAGTGGAAGAGCAGAACCGCCTTGATCGTCTGCCTGCTGTTTGCCGCCGTACAATTTCACATGACGCGGATCATTTCCCAAATACCAGGGCCCATTGTCACTGGCAAAGATGACGTAGGTCTTTTTATCCAGCCCCTCTTCAACGAGTACGTCCAGAACGCGTCCAACGTTGTGATCCAATTCTTCAACAACATCGCCGTAAAGCCCGCCTGCCGATTTCCCTTTGAACTTTTT
>JBPCWG010000119.1:0-3230 GCA_051009705.1 Methyloligellaceae bacterium
CGCTCTCCCTTTACGTGGATCTCTACGGTACGGGAGAAGTGGCCGAAGACCGTCTTGAGAACACGCTTGCCGAAGTTATGGACCTGACCCCGCGCGGGATCCGGGAACATTTGCAACTCAGCCGGCCCATTTACCAGCGTACCGCGGCCTATGGTCATTTTGGCCGGTCACCGGAAAGCGATGGCGGGTTCTCCTGGGAAAAACTCGATCTCGTCGAAAAAATCAAAGACGCACTGGGATAGTGGGCCTCAAGGGCCTGGCAAAAATGCCAGAGATATCGTAGTTTCTATTGCAACAACTATATTTTGCTCTTAAACTGTTCGTATTGATAGTCGGAGATCGAAACAGGATAAATCTGGCATGGCAATTATAGAGGTCAAGACAGAAATCACGGGCGTTATCTTAAGCATTTTGAAAAATACCGGTGACAGTGTCGACGAAGATGAACCAATAATGACATTGGAATCGATGAAAATGGAAATACCTGTCGCAGCACCTGAGAGCGGGAAAATCGTTGAAATCAAAGTCGCCGAAGAGGAAACTGTAACCGAAGGTTCAGTCGTGGCGACGATCGATGTCTAGGCAAGAATCAATTATCGATCGTTGCAGAAAATCGAGACATTCAGAACGTGAAAAAAGGGAAACGCAAATCCAAAGTCACAAAGGCAAACGATACTATTGACGAAATGCGGTTGCTTGGGTTTTCCGATTATGAATCCCGTATTTATATACAACTCCTGAAATCAAGTCCGGCCACCGCTTACGAGGTCTCCAAACTTGCCGGAGTCCCCCGCCCGAATACTTACAGTGCCCTTAATTCTCTTGCCGAACAAAGAGCAGTGCTTCCTGTAAGCGAAAATCCTGTTCGCTACATCGCCGCAAAACCGGACGATCTGTTTCCAGCGATCTCAAGGCAGACATCGTTACTGTGTGAGAACCTGAAAAACCAGCTTGCAGACTTGTCGAAAGATGAAGAATCTCAATATGTCTGGATTGTTCGCGGAGAACCTGAAATTCGGCAGAAAATTGATGAACTCATCGGTTCGAGTGAACACACTATTTGGGTGAAAGCTTCAGAAGAGGTGTTAAACCGGCACTTGACGGTTTTTCGCCAGGCTGCGGACCGCGGTGTTTGCATTCATTTCATCTTGTTCGGAACAAACGCAGAAGCGTTTCGGTTTTCCAAGAATTGTTTTGTCTATATTCATGAGGGATCCGGTGTGCGCATGGGCACGGCGGACAATTTGTTCACATTGACTATCGATCATCGGGAAATGCTGACCGCCTCTGACAAGGATGGATACCTGGCAGCCTTTACTCAAAATGAACCCGTCGTCACAATGGCCCAATCCCTACTACGTCACGATTATTTCATGGCCGAGATTTTTGCGAAATTCGACAATCAGCTGACGAAGGAATTCGGCCCGCATTTGAAAAAATTACGTATGGCCACCTATACAGATGAGCAAGTCAATTCCTTCAAAAAACGCGTGGATTTGTAGAGCCCGAAACTGCTCATTTCCCGAATAGCTACAGTTGCGAAAGCTGTTTTTCGAAATGTCTGATATTCGCAAGAACCTGAGCGACAGGTGCTATCTCGTCAAACACCGGAATGCGATATCCCTGTGCGACTTCACGAAGTTCACGCTTTCTATTGTCGATGACCTCCGAACCGTCACTTCGGAGCACCAGAATAAAATGGATCGGCTCACTCCATTCAGATTTTGCTTTTCGCATTACCGCAAACAAATTGTCTATGGGATCGACGGAACCACGTCCAACGAATGCCGCAAGATTGAGATGCATGACCACAGCATCCGTCCGCGTATCCCGGTAAACGATATCGAGGATTTCCGCTGCAATCCAGCCTTCCTTTTCAAGTAAAGTTCCAACAGGCGTATCGATGGGATTCAGGACACTCGTGCCTGCGGGCAGTTTAAGGGCCTGAAGCTTGTCTGTAGCCGTTTGCTCGAATTGTGATACGGAAAGGTTCTTGTCCGCAAAGGCATCAACCCCAAGAACACTTGCGCCACCGCCGTTTCCAAATAGCGTTACGTTTTGTGTCGGCTGATCCTTTTGGAGATCGACGAATTGTAAAGCCAGAAGTGTATCGATGAACTCGTCGACTGTCGATACGAGCACCGCACAGCATTGTTGGCAGAGCGCAAACCAGCTTTGGTTATTTTCCGCTAGGGCCCCGGTGTGAGAGGCGGCTGCGACAGCTCCCTGCTCAGAAAGGCCGCCTTTCAGTATGACCAGGGGCTTGATCATCTTCGATGCCCGCATGAGGTTGAAAATCTCGCGCCCATCTTTGGCATCTTCAACATAAAGTCCGATGGCCGTTGTGTGTTCGTCTTCCAGAAAGTAGCGAATGATATCGGCAGGGGTCAGATCCGCACTGTTTCCTATGGTCACAAGACCGCTAAATCTCAACCCCTTCCACTGTCCGCGTTTCACAATGTCAGTCGACAACCCTCCCGACTGGGACACGACACCAATAGATCCCAGTTCAGTTGGAGCGTCTTTGGGAAATGTAAGTCCGCCACGCGGTGAATAAGTGCCAAGACAATTAGGCCCCAATATCCTCACTTGTCCTTTCCTCGCCGATTCCACAAGGTCAGATTCCAGCGACTTGCTTTCCGCGACCTCTCCAAATCCGGAAGAAATCACCTGCGCCACCTTGCAGTTTCCGTTTGCGTTTTCCAGTATTCCGGGGATTTGCGCTGCTCCGATTGCAATATAAGCATAATCGACCGGTTTGGGTGTGGAAGACAGATCTGGGTAGGTTTTGAGGCCTTCGATAAGCGACGCTTTTGGATGAATCGGATAAATTTCACCATCATAGTCAAACTCCTTCATTCGCTGAATAAAAGTATTGGCAATGACGATCTTCTTACTTGACGCACCGACTACGGCGATGGTGCGGGGTTGAAAAAGATGGTTCAGCAACTCAAGAATGGGTTCCGAGTTCACCCCCGGCGGAACTTGACTGGAATTTGTGCCCGTTTGGCTGACCATGAACCGTGCATCTGCAATGGACAATCCCCGATCATCGATAATCACAGGATTCAGATCCATCTCCGCAATATTGTGATTGAACCGGGCGAGCAAACCGTCTTCACCGCCGAGCTTGAGAAGCGTATCGATCAATGCTTCAATATTGGCGGCCGTTTGACCCCGAATACCTTTCAGTAAGGGGGCGCATTTCAATTCATCAATCATTTGTTCCG
>JBPCWG010000120.1:0-7514 GCA_051009705.1 Methyloligellaceae bacterium
AGACGGAAAAATACGCCCATGTCACGTATTTTCTCAATGGCGGTGAGGAAAACCCATTCAATCATGAGGACCGCATCCTGGTGCCTTCGCCCAAAGTTGCCACCTATGATCTGAAGCCGGAAATGTCCGCGCCCGAACTCACCGATGAGCTCGTAAACGCCCTGTCTGAGCGCAAGTACGATCTCATCGTCATTAACTATGCCAATGCCGACATGGTTGGACATACCGGTTCGATAGATGCGGCCATCCGCGCCGCCGAAGTTCTGGATGACTGCCTCAAACGCGTGGTCAAAACACTGAAGAGTATCGACGGAGTCATGCTCTTAACCGCGGATCATGGTAATTTTGAGCAAATGCTTGACCCGATTACAGGGGGGCCCCATACCGCGCACACACTTAATCCAGTGCCGGCACTTCTTGTCAACGGGCCACCCGAGATACAAGAAATGAGAAATGGACGCCTGGCAGATATCGCCCCGACCCTGCTCAGACTATTGGGCATCCAACAACCCCCGGAGATGACCGGCAAGCCGCTGTACTAAGTTTTTTCAGATAAAACAGGCGTCACACGACAATCGAGACTGTTTAACAGGTGTCCTTATTCAACCGGTCCGGGCGCGAATGTCATCTTCCGTTACATCACCCATGTACACATACCCCGTGTCCTCAACCGACCCTGCCCCGATATAGATACCGACAACTTCGATTGGCACCGTGGGGCTGAGATTGTGAAGCCAATGTTCCACCCCGCGGGGGATATAGTGAAAATGTCCGCCCCGAACTTCGACACGATCCTCCCCGGCACCGGCCAGCCCGTGGCCTGAAATGATGTAATAAATTTCTTCGCAGTTATCGTGACGGTGCTTCTTATGCACGGCACCGGGAAAAAATCTGGCCCGGAACAATGTTGATTTGCAGCCATTGTGCTTCCCGAAAGGAAGACGGAAATCCGTTATCGACCAGCCTTCACCGGCATCCATATTTTCCTGGGGGACATCATCCATATGCAAAAGCAGACCTTCAGTGATATCTTTACCTGTCGATTTCAGATCCTCAGGCTGAACGTCACCACAAAATTCATAACCGGATTTTTCAAGGTCACCTGCTTCTAAATAGAAGCCAACAACCACCGCTTCTTCATCCTCACCGGTATTCTGGAAGAAATGTTCCGTACCCCTGGGAATGAGGCGGCAATGACCAGGCCCTACTTCGCTGCGACCCTCTCCCTGACCGATGGTTCCCTTGCCACTCAAATAAACGGCGATCTCGTCACATGATCGATGCACATGCTTTTTATGTGCAGTTCCCGGTCTAAATATCGAATGAAACGCTGTTGTTGAACTGCCGTGGACACCGGATATGGGAAGTCGAAACTCGGAAATCGCCCAACCATCTCTCTCTTCAAGGCTTTCGGGGGTGATATCGTCAATATGGATGAGAGGATAGGTATGAGACATGAGTCCTCCTTCGGGGAATTATTATTCTGGCCAGGTTTGGGGGCATTGTGTTCGAACGACTATACTACCGAAATTGTGTATTTGTAACCTGTCAGAACGTTATACGAGGACCAAAAATGTTTCTGCTGATGGGAGGATTGAGGTTCACTGAACAATCGAGAGTAAACCTTGTGAGGGAGTTTCAGGACTCCTATATGGTTCCCAAATATTTGGTCCCCAAACCAATAGAACCCCAGCTCGAAAACCGGGGTTCAGAATAAAGGGAAGGAACAACGCCATAAATCCTTCCGAAATCAGTTTAGAATCAGTACGCCCCAACTCTTAAGAATTCGTTACATTTTGTTGCATCCCCCCTGTCCGATGAAAAGGGAATCAATTTTCCAACATCTTGGGATGCCAGTCGGCAGCGTTCTGGAGTATTTCCCTCAATATTTCAACATAGCGGCCAGAGGAACGGGAAAACCACCGTTTGTAATATGCATCACAATTGAAACCCGCCTGTCTCGCCATATGTGGTTCAGACGCATTCAACAGAACCGAGACAGGAGACTAAAATGCTTAGAAATAAACTTATCGCTGCTTTGATTGGATCAACTCTCATGATCGCCGCCTCTACCGGTGCCAATGCCCTGCCCAATGGCGGCGCAGTCAAGGCTCTCGATACGGGCACCTCACAGGCCCAAATCATCCAGGTCGGATCCAAGAAAAGGTTCAAGCACTTCAAATTCCACTTTAAACATCCCCATCACTTTCATGGCGGTTGCTACTGGATGAAGAAGAAAGCGGTTCGAACGGGAAGCAAATACTGGTGGCACCGCTACTGGGACTGCAAGGCGGCCTTCTACTACTAGGATTAATTTCACCAGCTTTTACAAGCAATAGGTGAGTATGAATTTTCATCCCCTTCTTCAGATAGATCGCTGAAGAAGGGGATAACTTTATTGAATCATGAATTCATTTCAAACAACGGTATCAAAAGACGTTCCGGAATATCGACACGGATTTTCATTTCAAAACTAAAACCCCTCAATAGTCTGGATACGGAAGAATTTGTCCGCAGTTTTCCTTAAATAGCCAATTTTAATTTGCAAATATATTCGAAATCTTGAAAACTTACGCCATTCTGAACAGGCAGAATAATTGCGCAGATTGCCATAATTACAGCGCCGAGCCGTTAATATTGGGGGAGACAAAAATGCAGCGTCTTTTTGGACTGTTCATTTCCAGCATAGTGGCCATCACTTTGCCTTACTCTATGGGACATGCGGCTGGCGGCAAAAATCTTCCCAGCGCCGAACCCATTCCCCGTATCGAAACGGGCATGCATACCACTTTCATCAGACGTGTCGCGGCAGACAGGCGGTGCACGATCCTCGCAACTGCCTCCGATGACAAGACCGTTCGCCTGTGGTCTGTGAATCCGGGTCAACTCATCCGCACGATACGCTTACCAATCGGCGATGGTCATGGCGGCAAGTTCTTCGCGATCTCCATGTCCCCGGATGGCCGCCTTGTGGCGGCCGGCGGCTGGGATGCAGAGTTCAATATCAACCGGACCTCGGGACTTTTCATAATCGATACAATTACCGGAAATGTCCTTCACCGGCTGACCGACGCCACGAGTACCATCAATGAGCTGGCCTTTTCTCCCGACGGCAGTTTTCTGGTCGCCATGCTTTCAGGTGCCGGAATGATCGTCTGGGAAACCCGGGAGTGGAAAGTAGCCGGACGTGACAAGGACTATGAAGGCGATAGCTATGGGGCTTTGTTCGACCGCGACGGGCGGCTTTACACGAATTCGTTCGACGGACATCTCCGGCAGTACGCCGCTGAAAATTTTAAACTCGAACGCAAGGTGAAGTTAAAAAGCGGCCGTCTCGGTTTTGGGCTTTCTCTCGATCCACAGGGCCGTAACCTGGCGGTTGGCTACAATGATGTTCCGAAGGTGGATGTCTACGATGCCAAAACACTGCAGCATAAGTTCTCACCCGATGTTACCGGACTTCAAAACAACGCCCTGCTTGCCGTGAGTTGGTCCAATGACGGCGAGAGACTTTACGCCGGTGGTACATACTGGAATTCCGGGAGCCGGCGGTTGATTATCTGGAACAAGTCGGGACGCAGCAAATTGAAATCCGTCGAGGGTCCCAATCAGACTATCTACCAGATTTCACCCTGCCGTAACCGTATAGTGATAGCCAGCGGTGATCCCTCATTTGGTCTCCTGTCCCAGGCTGGAAAAAGGGAAGTTTGGTTTGGCTCGGTTGTCGCCAATCTCGGAGGCAAGCTCGGCAAGCACTTTACTGTTTCGGAAGACGGCATGAAAATTCGTTTCGGCCTCGGCTACCAAAGCCAAACACCCGTCCTTTTTGATCTTGCCAAGGGTCAGCTCATTGATGCTCCAAGACCTCTTTCGGATCTTTATGAACCGGATACCGGAACACTGCCGCTCACAAACTGGAACTATTCGTCTTCGCCGAAGCTCGGCAGAAAAGTCATTAAACTGGATCGGAACGAGAAATCTTATTCCGTTGCCATCCGTCTCGATGGAAATGGTTTTGTACTCAGTGGGTCTCACACATTACGCCACTATGACGAGAAAGGTGCGCAGTTGTGGAAGAAGTCAGCACCCTCAACGCCTTGGGGGGTGAATATCACAGCCAATGACAAACTGATCATTGCCGCCCTCGGAGATGGCACTATCCGCTGGTACCGCTCATCCGACGGGCGCGAACTGCTCGCCTTGTTTATCAACGCCAAGGATAAGAGATGGGTCGCCTGGACCCCGAAAGGCTATTACACGGCCTCGCCGGGAGGTGAAGACCTGCTGGGATGGCATATCAATCGTGACTGGGACCAGATTGCGGACTTCTTTCCCATTTCCCGATTCCGGGAACGCTTCTACAGGCCCGATGTTGTACAACTGGTTTTGAAATTGTTTGACGAAAATCGAGCCATAAGGCGGGCAAACAGGCTGGCCCAGCGGAAAGACAATGATGGCGACCTGCTGCAACGCCTGCCTCCTGTCATCAATATTATTGGACCAGGCAACAACAGCGAATTCAACAATAAGGAAGTAAAACTTGAATATAGTTTGAGATCCCCTTCCGGTCTGGATGTATCCCGGATCGATGTCTTGATTGACGGCCGGCCACTACCGGACGTTCAACTCGCGAACTTAAGTGTTCCCAAAGAAGGTAAGTCTGGTAAAATCACGATTCCGGTGCCGGATCGCGATGTCCAGGTGGCCTTGATTGCGCGCACCGCAAAGGCGGCTAGCGAACCGGCCAAGGTGTCTCTCAAATGGAGAGGCGCACCTCCAAAGCCTAAGACACCGGAATTCGCCAAACCCAAACTGTATGCCTTACTCATCGGCGTCAGCGACTATCAGGATTCCGACTACCGTCTTCGATACGCGGCCAAGGACGCCTTGGATGTTTCCAAGGCGCTCTCTAATCAGGCCGGCGGCGTTTATCGGGAAGTGGTGACAAAAGTCCTGACAGACAAGGATGCAACAGCGGGTAATATACGCGATGGACTGGAATGGCTCGAACAGGAAGTGACCCATCGGGATGTCGGGCTGCTGTTTTTGGCCGGACATGGCATTACCGACCGGAAGCAACGGTTTTACTATTTACCCTTTGACGGTAATCCAAAGAAGTTGCGTCGAACCGCAATTCCGCAAACGGATATACAAGACGCCATTTCCGCCCTGCCCGGCAAAGTCCTCATGTTTATTGATGCCTGCCACTCAGCGCGTGGACTGAGCAGCACGACCCAGACACGTGGTCTTTCATTGCTCGATGTCACAGCCGTGGTCAACGAGCTGTCCAGTGCCGAAAACGGTGTCGTCATGTTTGCTTCGTCGACAGGGCGTCAACTCTCCATCGAAGATGATCGCTGGCAGAATGGTGCATTCACGGAAGCGCTTCTCGAGGGTCTCGACGGCAAGGCGGATTACTCCAAAGACAGTGTTGTCTCGGTGGGGGAACTTGATCTCTGGCTATCCGAACGCGTGAAGTCTCTTACCAACAAGCAGCAACATCCTGTGGCCCGGCGGCCGGATACGATCCCGGATTTTCCCTTTGCTATCCGCAAGTGATGGTCGGAATCATTTGGAGATTGAATACAAATATCTGTCTCTTGAGCGATGAGTGTTGGAACTAGGCATGCCAACCGCCATCAGCCATAAACACGCTACCCGTGGAGAAGCTACTCTGTTCCGAAGCAAGGAAAAGCACAGTTTGGGCAATCTCCTCCACCTGGGCGTGGCGCCCGAGGGGAATGATCTCGTTAAGCATTGCCGTAGCATCCCGGCCCATGGTCTCACTCATGCGGTCTTCAATTGTTTTTTGGAACCCATTATCGATTGGTCCGGGAGCAATGGCATTGACGCGGATATTTTTCGGAGCCATCTCCCGGGACAGACATCGGACAAATCCGACAATCGCATGCTTTGACGTGATATAACCAACGGAATTGGGACGGGCTTGCACGCCCATGATGCTTGAAGTAACGACGATGCTGCCGCCCGGCGACATGTGCGGGAGTACGTATTTGCAGGCAAGGAACGTCCCCTTCACATTCACGGACATGACCTCATCGAAAAGATCCTCCGGATAATCCGTCACTGGCGCATTGGTACCGCTCACCCCGGCGTTAGAAAACAGAACGTCGACCCGCCCCCAGGCCTCTACCGCTTGTTTCACATAGTTTTCCGTTTGACGGGCATCGGCAACATCCGCTGTCGCAATAAGAACATCCGATGATTGAAGAGCTTCTCGAGCCCGTTCCAGATCCTCGGACAAACGATCCACGAGAAGCACTTTGGCCCCCTCTTTGAGAAATCTTTCGGCACTGGCTTGTCCCAGACTGCCGGCCCCGCCGGTCACGATACAGCATCTATCCTTCATTAGGGGCATAACACCCTCCCTTGTTTTATTCGTGGCTAATCTAGTGGAGTGATAACATCGCTGGTAGACATTTTACTGTGATGCCCGCTCCGCCGGTCAGGTTCTCAGGCCGCAGATACCCACCAAATGCATTTATGAGTTTGCGGTCGGCAAATCGTCCGGCCGTTAATTGCTTACATTCCAAAAAACTGTGATGCACGTCACAAACGCAAAGTCGAAGGTCTCCCATATGTAGTACTCAGTGGAATTCAGGAAGAAAAAAATGTTTAACCGAATCGTCAACTTGTTCTTTTCATTAGTGAAAATAAAACGCAATGATTGGATCGCACCGCAAGGGGATGTAAGATTTTATCTGGCGGAACGAAATGCGAGCACGATGGACCTGTAAATGGCTCGGATGACGTCGAGCGAGTTCAACAATCAAAATTTGTGTTTGTCATAGAATAAAAGGGCAAGGCCTGGAGAACGGAATTAATCCGCAGGGTTCCGGGATAAGGCTGATCGCCCCGAAGTGAACAGCAACGACATCTTTGTCGAAATTCGGCAAGTTTTCCGGAGCAAGCTTCCTTCCCGCCGATCCCTCATCATAAAATGTGTAACTTGCCTCTCCCTCATTCATTTCTACAAATGCCAGTGTCGTGGGTCTATCGGATCTCTGGCACGAACTGAAGTCAACATTTGCCTCGGATAATTTTGACGAGAGGAACTGGCCGAATCTAACTGTTGAAAGTCCCCCATAGAACCCGGATCTTTCGCCTAACCGGCCTAACGCGATTGCAGTGTTAAACATAGCGCCGCCGGCGATCGGATAATAAACATCGCTACCATCCGGCAATTGCCGGGGAATCATGTCGATCAATGCCTCTCCACAACAAACAATCATCTATTGTTGAACCCATCACAATTCGGAGTTCTCCCGACCAGATCGGAAATTATAGTCTTTTTGCTTCCAATCAATAACTGGTTGATTTTCCACTATTGAGTTGCGCTGTTTGAAGAGAACTCTGTCTATCTGACAAATAATCCGTTGTTTATCTATGTACACTGAAATCACAGAGGGTCCAGAAAAACAAATCCGATTCAGAAACAATTGGAACTTGTGCACGATCTGGTGAGCGAATTGACTGACATGTCTATCCCAATT
>JBPCWG010000121.1:0-19407 GCA_051009705.1 Methyloligellaceae bacterium
ACGAAACAGATTTCAGGGGTAGAAAAACAGAGAATATAAAACGAATCCGAGCTGTGTGGCAGGACGATGATGAGGGTTACCGAGGCAAATACCCCATAAAACCCTCGATGGAAGTTCAAACTTCTCAGGGAAAGTTCCAAAGATATTGGTTAGTCAATGAATACTGGACCCGTAGCAATGATCCTAACTGGCATTACTTTAAGCAGGTTATGAGAAGACTGGTCGAGACCTATGGGAACGACAAGAATGCGATTGATCCTCCAAGGGTTCTTAGACTACCGGGTTTTTACCACCTAAAAGCTGAGCCGTATCAAGTGCAACTAAAAAGATCCGATGGAAGGGGATATACAAAAGAAGAAATTATTGAGGCATTCCCTCCAATTTCCCATCAGGATAATCTTTAACAATCGACTTCAGGAACGATCCATTTATACCCTGTTCTCCCCTGGGATACAGATCGTTTTATTGTGTTAGACAGGCTTGATTGATCACCCGGGTTCCTGTCCTTAAGCGCACTTTTCTTCAATAACGTCCCAGATCATCGCGGCAATATCATTCCCGCCGAATTTTTTAACTTCTCGAATTCCGGTCGGTGACGTTACGTTGATTTCCGTCAGATAGGTTCCAATGACGTCGATACCTGTAAAAATCAGTCCGCGCTCCCGAAGCGGCTGCTCAAGAGCGGCACATATCTCATAATCCCGATCTGTTAACTCCACAGGTAACGGCGTGCCGCCAACATGCATGTTTGAGCGGGTTTCATCCGCAGCAGGCACACGGTTTATGGCGCCAGCGACTTTTCCATCGACGAGTATTATGCGCTTGTCTCCCTCGCTCACGGCAGGCAGATATTGTTGCACAACAAACGGTTCGCGAAAAACTTCTTGGAACAGTTCAATCAGTGACGCCAGATTCTTGTCTCCATCTGAAATCTTGAAGACACCGGCCCCGCCGTTTCCATAGAGAGGTTTGACAATGATATCCTGAAATTCCTTTCGAAACTCCCTGATGGCCTGAAAGTCGCGGGTTATCAACGTCGGAGGCATCAGGTCCGGAAACTCGGTCACAAAAATCTTTTCCGGACAATTTCTGACATGAACCGGATTGTTGACAACAAGGGTTTCGGGATGAATTCGCTCAAGTAAATGCGTCGTCGAAATATAGCTCATATCGAATGGCGGATCCTGACGCAGCAACACGACATCGCTGTCTGCCAGATCCTGTTGACGGAGATCATCGATTTCGAAATGATCGCCCTCGACATCCCGGACCCGGAGATTAGCGCCGTAAGCATAAACCATCCCCAGATTCTGGGACAATCTGTCCGGAGTGTAATAGAAGAGATTGTGACCTCTGCTTTGTGCCTCCAGCAACAGGGCAAAGGTGGAATCGCCCTGGATATCAATGTTGTCGATGGGATCCATCTGTACGGCAACATTTAAACTCATAGACTTTTTGCTCCGGATATCTGTCTATTGGCAATGCCGGTCAATCAATCGACCCAGACTGTGCCATGCTTCCACTGCCACCAGTTGTACAACCTTAGAATATATTTGCAAAATGAATTGGCAGCCTGCTTTTTGCAACAATAATGGCGTCGAAACTCATTGTATAATCTGAATAGGCGGGGCGGCGCGACAGCCAGAATTTTGCGGCGTTTTTGATTCTCACCTGTTGCCGCGAAGTAATCGCATCAAGGGCTTCGGAAACTCTGTCCCTTGATTTGACTTCCACGAATACAAGCCGCCTCAGACGCACCGCAATAATATCGATCTCTCCAACCGGCGATCGAAAATTACGTTGAAGGATACGGTACCCTTTAATTGTCAGATAGAACGCGGCGGTACGTTCCGCGTGCCGGCCCGTCGCATACCTCCGTCGACGATTGGAAACCGACCTCTGGCGTTTGCCTGCCGACTTTCGCACGGACTAAATCTCTTCCTCCTCCTGCTTCAACTGAAGTCCCAGCTCATAGACTTTGTTCCGAGGCAAATCGTGCTGCCGGGAAATCTCCTTGGCCGCGTCCCGGAGACTTTGGGTCTGCATCGCTTGGCGTAACCATTTTTTTATATCTTCCTGGTCCGGGATTTTTGCTTCAGCGCCCGCTACAACAATGACCAGTTCGCCTTTGACTTTCCGTTCATCGCATCCGGACACCAGTTCGGAGAGCGAACCGCGAAGCACTTCTTCAAATTTCTTTGTAATTTCACGAACAACAGCACAGTCACGATCACCAAGCACGCCACGAATAGCCTCGAGGGTCCGAACCAGGCGGGAGGGAGATTCAAAAAATATCAGGCTCGTCCGCAAATCAACAAGTGCTTCGAGCTTCTTCTGCCGGTCGCTCAGTCTGGTTGGTAGAAATCCCTCAAAATAAAACCTGTCCGTAGGGAGGCCGGAAATTGTCAGGGCCGCGATGACCGATGTCGCACCCGGAATACATGTTACATCATAACCGGAATTTTGAACTTCACGGACAAGTTTGAAGCCCGGATCGGAAATCAACGGCGTTCCGGCGTCGGAAATCAAGGCCACAGACAGGGATTTATCCAACTGCTGGATGATTTTTCCACGTAATTTTTCATCGCTGTGATCGTGATAGGTTTGAAGCGACTTTCGAATTCCATATCTCTGCAATATTTTGCGAGAATGACGCGTGTCTTCGCAGTAAACAATATCCACCCCATGCAAAACCGCCAATGCACGAAGTGAAATATCCGTTAAGTTTCCGATTGGTGTAGAAACAAGATAAAGTCCCGGTGCAAGGGGTTCATCTGTTGCGTCCTTGAGAGCTGTGACGACGGATTCGATGAACGCCTGGCTGCTCCCACGCTGTTCGGATGGCATAAATTGACCCCGTTCCATTGACTAATGCTTGATATATCTAGCACAATTCGAAGCGAACTCTCTGATTTTGTTGCAAAATATGACGAATCCGAGTGTAATCCCGGAA
This sequence comes from Methyloligellaceae bacterium, assembly GCA_051009705.1. GTDB lineage: Bacteria > Pseudomonadota > Alphaproteobacteria > Rhizobiales > CAYWUX01 > JANQOC01. The sequence goes on from JBPCWG010000121.1 coordinate 2,954, forward strand.
GCAATCAAGATTAAGACAAAGTTTCCGTATAATTTCCTCGGACATAACAAGATCCAAAGTATTGATTTAGCGCGAAGTCATTTGCAGATAGAACGATACAGACCGAATCTTGAGCTTCGGGTTAAAAGTATGGATATTTGACGGTTACGGGATGGGGCGATTGACCTTCAATGTAAATTGTCATTTGACGCGCATGACGCGTCGGAGTTGGCTCGCCGCGGCGGCGGCACTCTTCCTGTCCGCCTGTGCAGGTGGTAACAGCACCAATCTGTCTACGCAGTCCACCCAGCCTCTCTCCACCGGAAACCAAACGACAGGTGCGGTTCCCAAGCTCGCGGGCAAGGTCAAAGTTGCCTTGCTCCTGCCCAGGACAAGCGAAAGAAGTAATATAGCAGCCGTTGCCAAAGGCCTGAAACAATCGGCTGAGCTGGCGCTCTTTGAATTTGACAACCCGAATATTGTCCTCATCAACAAGGATACAAAAGGAACAGTCGAAGGTGCCAAAATCGCGGCCACCGAGGCATTATCAGAAGGCGCCGAACTCATCATCGGTCCTTTGTTTGCCAGTTCCGTTGCCGCCATTTCTCCCATTACGCGACAGGCCAATGTGCCGGTAATCGCATTTTCATCGGATGAGAAAGTCGCTGGACAAGGGGTTTATCTGCTAAGTTTCCTTGCCGGTCGCGATGTTCCGCGAATTGTCTCCTATGCCCGTTCTCAGGGAAAACAGAGATTTGCCGCCCTTGTACCTGACACACCTTACGGTCAGATTGTTGAAGCTGCCTTCCGTCGATCGGTCGCCCAGTCAGGTGGCGAGGTATTGGCCGTCGAGCGCTATCCCCAGGATCCCAATGGCATGCTCGATCCGGCGCAACGGATCTCGGTTCTGGCGCAAAAGGACAATCCTCAGATTGATGCGCTGCTCATCCCCGGTGGACCTGAGTCCCTGCCATCGCTGTCGCCCCTGATGCCCTATTTCGAAATTGACACGGCTCAGGTGCAAATTCTGGGCACGGGACGCTGGGATTATCCCAATATCGGACGTGAAAAATCTCTGCTCAACGGGTGGTTCCCGGCCGCCCATCCTCGTGGATGGCAGGAGTTCAGACAACGCTATGCCAGCACCTACGGCAACGTCCCTCCAAGAATATCCAGCCTGGCCTATGATGCGGTCAGCCTGGCGCTTTCCCTGTCAACTCAGTCAGGCCAACGTTATTCCGCTCGGCAAATTACGCGGGCAAGCGGGTTTGCTGGTGTCGACGGGTTGTTCAGATTTTTGCCTGACGGCACCTCCCAGCGTGGCCTCGCCGTTCTCCAAGTGCAGAAGTTCGGCAGCAGTGTCATCGATGGCGCACCCAATTCCTTCAACCGCGTGGCGCAATACTGAAACTGGTCAGACAGACTGGAGCGCCTGTCCGGCTGACTTTTTGAGACCCTCAGTCAATTTATCAATAATGCTGTTCAGGATAAGCCGCCCGTTGGCGCTGACCCGCAAATTATTACTCTCTGGGTTTCGCAGAATCATCCCCTGTCCGGTTAGATCGCCTATAGTGGATTCGTGAATTTCATAACCAAATTCATTTCTCAGCCTATTGAGAGAAATACCCTCCCTCAGTCTCAGCCCCATAATAAGGAATTCGAGAACCTGTTCATTCAGTTCGAGTTTCCTCTTGAACTCGATACCCGTTCCCTGGTCGTCGACCTCGGCCAGCCATTTCTCCGGGTGAGCCAGATTGGAGATCTCAAAACGCACCCCGTCAATGTGCAGCCGGCAATGGGCCCCGGGGCCGATGCCCAGGTAATCACGATACCGCCAGTAAACGAGATTATGGCGGGATTCATGTCCTGAAATGGCATAGTTGGAGATTTCGTAATTTATAAGCCCTGCTTCAGCGCAGAGCTCTGCCGTTTTCTGATAGAGCGCCACGGCCATGGCGTCATCAGGCACCTTCAACTTTCCCGCTTTATAGAGATCGGCGAATGCCGTCCGAGGTTCGATTGTCAGCTGATAGAGTGAAAGGTGACCACCAGCCAGGGCAAGGGCTTCACGAAGCTCCTTTTCCCATTGTTCTACAGTCTGGTCAGGTCGGGCATAGATCAGATCAAAACTGAACCGGTCGAAAATTTTTCTTGAGATTTCTATCGTATCCAGGGCTTCTTCGACGCTATGCAGCCGCCCCAGAAATTTGAGATCCCGCGGCCGCAGTGACTGAACCCCCAGGGACAGGCGGTTTATTCCCGATTGTTTGTAGGATTCAAATCTTTTTGCTTCACTACTCGCTGGATTGGCTTCCAGTGTAATTTCTGCGCCTGACTGAACAGACCAGTTTTTCTGAATATGGTTCAGCAATCGACCAACGGAGCCTTCACCAAGCAAGGAGGGAGTGCCGCCACCGATGAAAATCGTATCTACTGAGCGTTTGCCCGTCAGATCCTTGTAATAGTCGAGCTCAAGGGTCAGGGCGCGAACGAAATTTTCTTCGTCGATACCGCGAGGGCGAACGTGTGAATTGAAATCACAGTAAGGACATTTAGCCTGGCAGAATGGCCAGTGCACATAGATTCCAATTGGATCGATACGGGTTGTATGATTACCAATGTCATCCTGCTGTTCACGCGTCTGCAAATCCAACTCCATTGATCAGAAACATTCGAAACAGGAATTCAAAATACACTCAATGAAAAGATCGTTCAGACTACTTCAATTCTACGGTGAATTGAAACAGTCTGCGACCAGCAGGTTGAACGCGGCAGCCCGGTGAGACATGTTGTGTTTTATTGCCGGATCCAGTTCCCCGAATGTCTCCTTGAGGCCGTCGGGAAGAAATACGGGATCGTAGCCAAATCCGAAACTTCCCCGAGGTGGCCAGACAAGGGTTCCGAACACCCTGCCTTCATAATGTTTGATTTGCCCATCAGGCCAGGCGAGACAGAGATCGCAGATGAAATTCGCTGTTCGTTGTGCCGCTTCAATGGCTTTGCGTTCCTGCAACTCCTTTTCCACTCTCTCCATAGCGACGGAAAAATCTTTACTCTCCCCCGCCCAGCGCGCCGAATAAATTCCCGGTTCTCCGTCAAGTGCTTCGACTTCCAGGCCAGAGTCATCGGCAAGGGCGATCAATCCTGATGCCCGGCAAGCGGCAACGGCCTTGAGTTCCGCGTTCGCTTTGAACGTTAGTCCTGTTTCTTCGGGTTCAGCGAGAGACAGATCGCCGGCAGATACGGTCTTGATGCCATAGGGAGTCAGCAGTTCGGCAATTTCCCGGACCTTGCCCGCATTGTGACTGGCTACAACGATTTCGTCGCCGACAACAAGTTTCGCGTTCACGGTCAACCTTCGTTTTAAGCTATTGTAAGACCCTGCAGGGAAACAAGCTCACCGATACCTTGTTTCGCCAGCCCCAGCAGTTGATTGAACTCGTCTTCTGAGAAAGGCTCATTTTCGGCCGTGCCCTGAATTTCTACAATTCCGCCTTTTCCCGTGATAACGAAATTCGCATCCGTATCGGCATCGGAATCCTCGATATAATCCAGATCAAGAACACACTGACCGCTATAAACACCACAGGAAATGGCGGCCACATGATCCGTCAAGACGTCTCCTGTAACCATATCCCGTTGACGCATCCACTCAATGCAGTCATGTAGAGCTACCCAGCCACCGGTGATGGACGCGGTTCTCGTTCCTCCATCAGCCTGTATGACATCACAGTCGACGGTGATCTGACGTTCCCCCAGCTTGCCAAAGTCAACGACAGCCCGCAGGCTGCGGCCAATCAGCCGCTGAATTTCCTGGGTACGGCCGCTTTGTTTCCCCGTGGCCGATTCCCGCCGCATCCGTTCCGAGGTCGAACGCGGCAACATACCATACTCAGCGGTAACCCAGCCGGACCCGCGGCCTTTCATCCAGTTCGGAACTTTTTCGGACAAACTCGCAGTGCAAAGAACATGGGTATTGCCACACTTGATAAAACAGGATCCCTCGGCATGCATTGAAACAGCCCGTTCAAGGCTCACCGGCCGCAATTCATTTGGCATTCGATTGGAGGGACGCAGGACTTTGTTCACAGCCGTATAATTCTCTCAAAATTGGTCAGCAGAGCGCTGACAGGTGGATTTTGTGGGCACCCTAAGGGAGACGGAACACACAATCAACTGCTAGAAATTGACCAAATTTGATTTCACAAATTGACCTGCCTCATGTCTGACCTTAAATTTCCTGTAAGGATTACCCATCTATCCAAGGTAAGTTGATCTGCAATGTCGAAATTGAACTCAGAATTTCAGGGCTTGGACGACCGTTCGCGGGAAATTTTCCGTGAAATCGTTGAATCATACCTTGCCAATGGCACACCCGTCGGTTCCCGGAACATATCCCGACAACTGCCAATGACATTGTCTCCGGCTTCGGTCAGGAACATTATGTCGGATCTCGAGTCCCTGGGATTGATATACTCGCCACATACGTCGGCCGGACGGATGCCCACAGACATTGGATTGCGATTGTTTGTGGATGCGCTGCTCGAAGTCGGAAACCTGAACGCCCAGGAGCAGAAAATCATTGAATCAGAGCTCAATGGCGCTGCTAATCAGGAAATCATCGAATCGGCACTTACCGAAGTCAGCGATGCTCTTTCCGGTCTTTCTCATTGCGCCGGAGTTGTTTTAACCGATAAACAGCTTAACCGGGTCAGGCATGTGGAATTTGTGCGGCTGGATGAACATCGAGCCCTGGCCGTGATCGTAGGGGAAGATGGATCCGTCGAAAATCGTGCCATCGATTTGCCGGAAGGAATGACCCCATCGGTCCTGACCGAAGCCTCCAATTATCTGAATTCCAGAATAGTGGGTAAGACATTTGATGAATGTCAATCTCAGATATCCAAGGAATTGAATGCGCATCAGACTGAACTGGATGAGATTTCGGCCAAGCTTGTGGAAATCGGCCTTGCGACCTGGTCCGGTGGTAACGACGAATCCAAGAGTTTGATCGTACGCGGGCGGTCGAATTTGCTTGATGAAATCGATGCCGAACAGGATCTCGAGCGCATTCGCACTTTATTTGATGACATGGAGGCCAAGAAAGATCTCATTCAACTCCTCAAGCTTTCCGATGAAGCTGAGGGGGTAAAAATATTCATCGGATCCGAGAACCAGCTATTCTCCCTTTCCGGCTCCTCCACTATCGTTGCACCGTTCAAAGATTCCGAACGCCAAATCGTCGGCGTGCTTGGAGTTATAGGTCCGACACGGCTCAATTACGCCAAAATCATCCCGATGGTGGATTACACAGCCAAGCTCGTCAGTCGCATGATCTCTTGATTTTTTGCGAAAAGCAGATGATATGCTGTTCTGGCAAAAGCAGATGCCTTGGAGATTTGCAAAGATATGAACGACAATACGAACGAAAAAAATCCGGAAATCAAAGAAAATTCACCTGCATCTGACGCATCAGAGTCCAAGCCCGAACCTTCCAAATGGACCGAAAATTCGAAAGATGCAGCCTCGGACGCCTATTTGGACGCCACTTCCGAGGATTTGACCGAAGAGGATCTTTTGTCAAAATTTCAGGAGGAGAATGAAAAACTCCGTGACCAGCTTTTGAGAACCGTCGCCGAAATGGACAATTTGAGAAAGCGAACGGCAAAAGAGAAATCGGACACGACCAAATACGCGATAACGAATTTCGCACGTGATGTTCTAAGCGTCGGGGACAACATGCAGAGAGCCATACAGGCCGTACCCGAAGATGCAATTTCGGCAGACCCTGCTCTCAAGACCCTGTATGAGGGCGTGCAAATGACAGAAAGGGAATTACTCTCGGTATTCCAAAGACATGGCATAGAAAAAATCGACCCCAAGGGCGAGCCATTCGATCCTAACCTGCATCAGGCAACCCATGAGGTTCCGGATCCGACCGTGAATTCGGGACTTTGCGTCCAGGTTCTGCAGTCAGGTTATATGATCGGTGATCGCGTTCTGCGTCCGGCCATGGTTGGCGTATCCAAAGGCGGCGTCAAACTGCAGAAAAAACCAAAAGAAGGTGAAGATACCGCACAGGCAAAAACAGTTGCGGATAAACAAAAAGCAACGGAACCACCCAAAACGGAACGACCCAAATCGGAACCTCCCAAAACGGAACCTCCCGGGAAGACAGAGAAGCCCGCTCAACGCGCGGAAACTCAGGCACCTAAAGCTGAGAAAGCGAAAACTGAAAGGGTTAAACAGGAGGCATCGCCACCGAAGCAAAGTGGACAGACTTCAAAACAGAGTGCCCAGGAGCGCAAAGTGGGAGAAAACCTGGATAAAAACGCCTGAGTTTAACAATTGGATCGTAATAAAATATCCGACACTGGAATGGAAATCCGGTTCCACCCGGTGATTAGGAATTATTTACGCGCCTCAGGGTGAGGTTAAAGCGACCTCCCTCAGTCAATAGGCCGGAATCCTTTTTAAGAATCCGATCTATGCCGTGGTAGGCCAAACGCATGTCTACCCCTAAAACCACAATATCTCCGGAATTCAGCCGCAGGGAACGTGTCGGATCCTTGCGGTTTTTTCCACCGATACGGAAGGATGCTGTATCCCCGAGGGACACAGAGATGACCGGCGACCGGGTATCTTCCTCGTCCGCATCCCTGTGCAGGCCCATTTTGGCGTCAGGCTGATAGTAGTTTACCAAACAGCATTCAGGTTTCGGGTAATCCGACGCCAGATCCTCCCACAACTTAACAATGATTTCAGGCATATCCGGCCATGGATTGCCCGTAACCGGGTGCGTGTCCTGATAGCGGTAGCCACCCGTCTTGTCTGAGACCCAGCCCAAACTGCCGCAATTGGTCATGCGCACGCTGAAAGGTTTACCTGAATTGGGCATTGTCGGCACAAACAGCGGCGCTTGGGAAATGATTTTGCGCACGTCCTCGACCAGTTCCATCTGCTCGGTTCTATCGTAGTAGTTCTGCAAATGTTCGAATCCCGACTTGATCATCGCAATCCCGTCTCCCGGACCACTCTCAAAAACCTCCGCGGATCAATAAAATTGGCACAAATCTCGGGTTTTCCCCATTGTCGGCTTATTCTTCGTTGCATTATTACCCGGGCAACAACTATATCAGTACAAATGATTGTATTTCCTAGATTTGATTGGCTTGCGGCAGCTAGATTCGTCACCTATATACCCTCTAGAACTAACTTCACGTTTAATTTATAGGGAGCTGAGCCCCCTGACGAATCGTTATGGAGCATTCTAGGTGCCAACAGAGGCTTAGTCAGCTCGCCGGAATAAGAAGGGTTTTTTAATATGTCAAAAGTGATTGGGATTGATCTCGGCACGACAAACTCGTGTGTCGCGGTTATGGATGGTTCGGAGCCAAAGGTTATTGAGAATGCCGAAGGCGTCAGAACGACTCCCTCCATGGTTGCGTTTTCCGATGATGGCGAGCGTCTTGTGGGCCTTCCGGCCAAACGGCAGGCTGTCACCAACCCGGAAAATACGCTGTTCGCGATTAAGAGATTGATCGGCAGACGCTTTGACGACCCCACCGTCGCCAAGGACCAGAAGCTTGTTCCTTACGAAATTGTCAAAACTGACAACGGCGATGCCTGGGTAAAAGCGAACGACAAAAATTATTCCCCTTCCCAGATCAGCGCATTCATCCTTCAGAAAATGAAGGAAACCGCTGAAACCTATCTGGGCCAGGACGTCAAGCAGGCGGTTATTACCGTGCCCGCTTACTTTAACGATGCCCAGAGACAGGCGACGAAAGATGCCGGCCAGATCGCCGGTCTCGAAGTGTTAAGAATTATCAATGAGCCCACCGCAGCGGCTTTGGCTTATGGCCTCGATAAAAACGACGGACGTACCATTGCCGTATATGACCTCGGCGGTGGCACATTTGATGTTTCCATTCTCGAAATCGGCGACGGTGTTTTCGAAGTCAAATCAACCAATGGCGACACTTTCCTGGGTGGCGAAGATTTTGACATGCGTCTTGTCGACTATCTCGCAGACGAGTTCAAAAAAGAGAACGCAATAGATCTGCGGACGGACAAACTGGCTTTGCAGCGGCTAAAGGAAGCCGCGGAGAAAGCGAAAATCGAGTTATCTTCCGCAAGTCAAACTGAGATCAATCTGCCATTCATCACTGCGGATCAGGCCGGGCCAAAGCACCTGACTATGAAACTGACCCGGGCCAAGCTCGAAAGCCTGGTGCAGGATCTCATTGAACGAACAGTCGGCCCCTGTGACGCCGCCCTGAAGGACGCGGGCGTTAAAGCCGCAGAAATCGACGAAGTTGTTTTGGTCGGGGGTATGACTCGCATGCCCAAAGTCATTGAAACGGTCAAAAACTTCTTCGGCAAAGAACCTCACAAGGGTGTCAACCCGGACGAGGTCGTAGCCATGGGTGCTGCTATTCAAGCCGGTGTCCTGCAGGGCGATGTCAAAGATGTTCTGCTGCTGGATGTCACGCCTCTGTCTCTCGGAATTGAAACTCTGGGTGGCGTCTTCACCCGACTTATTGATCGCAATACGACCATTCCGACCAAGAAAGGCCAGGTATTCTCCACTGCGGAAGACAATCAGAACGCGGTTACGATCCGGGTGTTCCAGGGTGAGCGGGAGATGGCAGCCGACAATAAAATGCTCGGCCAGTTTGATCTCGTAGGAATCCCGCCCGCTCCGCGCGGAATTCCGCAGATCGAGGTGACATTCGATATTGATGCCAATGGAATTGTAAATGTAAGTGCCCTCGATAAAGCCACGAATAAGGAACAATCCATCCGCATTCAGGCTTCCGGTGGCCTATCTGATTCTGATATCGAAACGATGGTCAAAGATGCCGAAGCACATGCGGAAGATGACAAAAAACGGCGCGAATCCGTGGAAGTCCGCAACCAGGCAGAAGCCCTTGTCCATTCTACCGAGAAGACCCTGGAGGAAGTTGGAGACAAGGTTGCAGATGCTGACAAGAGTACCATTGAGGCATCAATGGAGGAGCTCAAAACACTTTTAAGCTCCGAAGACAGCTCGCCCGACGACATAAAGGAAAAAACCGAGGCACTTGCCCAGGCTGCGATGAAGCTTGGAGAGGCAATGTATCAACAGCAGACACCTGGTGATGAAGCCATGGATGCCGCCGATGACGATGCTGAGGGCAAAGACGATGTTGTCGATGCCGATTTTGAAGAAGTTAAAGATGAAGACAAGAATGAGAAGTCGGCATAAATAACACAAACTGCTGAATCTTTGTTGTCCCCCGCTGTTTTAGACTAGTTTACACTGTCTTCCGGCGGGGGATCGGTTAAATTTGCTGATGACCTCGTTGGACGATCTCCGGCAACTTCGACAGCCAAGTTTATTGAAACGAACGAAATATGGCTAAGCGCGATTACTATGAAACACTGGGGCTTACCCGAAGCGCCGATGAGCAAGATCTAAAAAGCGCATTTCGAAAACTCGCAAAAGAATATCATCCCGACAGAAATCCGGATGACGACAATGCTGAAGTTCGTTTCAAAGAAATCAACGAAGCTTATGAAGTCCTCAAAGACAAGGACAAACGCGCGGCCTATGACCGCTTCGGTCACGCGGCCTTTGACGGCAGTGGCTTCGGCGGAGCGGCACATCAAGGATTTGGTTCCGACTTCTCGTCTTCCATGTCGGACATGTTCGATGACCTGTTCGGCGAATTCATGGGCGGACGGGGCGGAAGGACGAGATCTCGTTCCGGACGCGAGCGCGGCAACGATCTCAGATACAATATGGAGATCTCACTGTCGGATGCATACGCGGGCAAAACGGCACAGATCAAGGTTCCCACGAGCATCACATGCGAAACCTGTTCCGGTTCCGGCGCCAAAAAGGGAACTCAACCCGCAAACTGTCCGACCTGCGAGGGCGGCGGTAAAGTTCGTGCCAGTCAGGGCTTCTTCACAATTGAACGAACTTGTCCCACATGCCATGGACGTGGTGAAATCATAGAAAATCCCTGTACCGATTGCAGCGGATCCGGGCGCACGACCAAGGAACGTATGTTGTCCGTGAATATTCCCGCCGGTGTCGAAGATGGAACGCGCATCAGGCTGGCGGGAGAAGGAGAAGCCGGGTTACGCGGCGGCGCTACCGGAGACTTGTATATTTTCCTTTCGATCGAAACCCACGAGATGTTTCAGCGTGACGGATCCGATATTTTCTGCCTCGTTCCCATTTCAATGACAACGGCTACTCTGGGCGGACAAATAGAAGTCCCGACCGTTGAGGGTAATAAGACCCGCGTCAAAGTCCCGGAAGGAACGGAAAGCGGAAAACAGTTTCGTATCAAGGGCAAGGGGATGCCCGTACTTCGTTCGAAACTGGTCGGCGACATGTATATTCAGGTCGAAGTCGAAACACCCAAAAATCTGACCCGAAAACAAAAAGACATATTAAAAGAATTTGAAAATGCGTCGAGCGACAACACCAATCCGGAGTCCTCGGGATTTTTCGCACGTATGAACGAGCATTTTGACGGCTCGGATAGTTGAACCAGCAACAATACGCCTTCTTCTCTATTGATATTGGCTGCATTTTGTCAGGGATCGGACCTCCATGGATAATGCCAAACAACGATTAATCGTTGCACTAGACTTTCCTACACCGGGCGTGGCCGAAAAGCTCGTCAGCGAACTCGGTGACAATGTGAATATTTATAAAGTCGGTTTGGAACTTCTTTATTCCGGCGGAACTGAGCTGGCGCAAAAACTTGTTGGCGAGGGCAAATCTGTATTCATTGATGCCAAGCTTCTCGACATCGGCAACACAGTCGAGGCGGCGGTTCGCCAGATTGCCAAACTCGGCGCAACTTTTCTGTCAATTCACGGAACAGATCGAAAAACAATGACGGCTGCTGTCAGCGGTCGCGGCGATTACTCTCTGAAACTGCTCGCAATTACGGTTATGACCAATCTGGATCAGCAGGATCTGAACCAGCAGGGAATTTCCGCAACCCCGGAAGAGATGGTTTTAAAGCGCGCGGAAATGTCCCTGAATTGCGGGTTCGATGGCATCGTATCTTCCGCTCACGAAGCATCCGTACTTCGCCAGAGTCTCGGCGGAAATTTTTCTATTGTCACTCCCGGAATTCGTCCCAGAGGATCGGATAGCGGTGATCAATCAAGGATCATGACGCCTTCCGAAGCGCTAGGCGGCGGCGCCAGCCATCTTGTTGTGGGGCGGCCAATTACAAAAGCACCGGACCCCCGTTCCGCAGCCCTTGCGATTCTGGAAGAAATGACCACTGTCCTGGGTTGACAATTGTCCGGCCTTACTGGAATTCGTGTTCGGATATTCCTTGGATACGCAGCGCTGCCTGAAAGGTGTTTTTAAGCAGGCAGGCAATGGTCATGGGGCCGACACCACCGGGGACCGGTGTGATAGCTGAAGCAATTTCCGAGACCTCATCGAAACTGACATCTCCCACAAGCCGGGTTTTCCCCTCTCCTTTTTCCGGTGCGGGGATACGGTTGATACCGACATCGACAACGATCGCACCAGGTTTCACCCAATCCCGTTGCACCATTTCCGGCCGTCCGACCGCGGCGACCAGGAGGTCCGCGGTCGCACACAATCCCGGAAGATCCCTTGTTCTGGAATGGGCTATGGTGACGGTACAATTTTCTTGCAACAGGAGCTGGGCGACAGGCTTGCCAACGATATTTGACCGGCCAACGACAACAGCGTGGCAGCCGGTCAGGTCGGCCTTCGCGGATTTAGCCAGGATAATACATCCCTGGGGAGTGCATGGTATCAGCGATTCTTCTCCCGCCACCAAGCGGCCGATATTGACGGGGTGAAAACCATCCACATCCTTTGCCGGGTTGATGGCTTCGATCACCCGGCCTTCATTGATATGCTGTGGCAGGGGAAGCTGAACAAGAATACCGTGGATTCTGTTGTCATTATTCAGTTTGGTAATGAGATCCAAAAGGTCGCTTTCGCTGGTGTCCGCAGCGAGTGCATATTTGAACGACTCCATCCCCACTTCGACGGTCTGTTTGGATTTGCTGCGAACATAGACTTCGCTGGCCGGATCATCACCGACGAGAACAACAGCCAGACCCGGCTTGACTCCGTGATCCTTCACCAGCTTTGCGACATTTGCGGTCAACTGCGTTCGCAAATCTGACGCAATCGCTTTTCCATCTATCAGAGCTGCCACGCAACACCCCATTCTTTCTGCGTTTCAATTAGAATAATTGTTCTCTATCTCTTGACATTTTTCCGTCAGGAATTCGGGTTTCCCATGGATATAGAGTTTCTTAAATCGGGACTTGCTGCCGGAGACCAGCTCAACATCTTTTTGAGCAACATCAAATATTTTCGAGAGATAAGAACACAGTGACTTGTTCGCCCTGTTTTTCTCGGGGACGGCTCTAAGACGAACTCCCAGCCTGTATTGAGACTCCGCTTCAGCAATCCCGATAATTTCATTCTTCTTCGCGTTTGGTGTCAGCTTTACAAAAAGAACCAACCCCTCCTTTTCAACTCGAAAGAAACACCGGTCCTCTGATGCCATACCCTGATCAGAAGAACAGGGGTGCGACCCATCCCCTGAGCACCACATCGCAGGCAAAGAACAGGGCCAGGATCAGGACGATTGGTGAAATGTCGATGCCACCGAGATCCGGCATGAGACGGCGAATTGGCCGAAGGGCAGGCTCCGTCAATCTGTACAGCGTATCCGTCACCAGATAGACGAACCGGTTATGGGTATTCACGACACTGAATGCGATCAACCAACTCAATATCGCACTTATGATCACCACCCAGACATACAGATTGATGACCATGCAGATAAAATTAATAAGTGGAATCACGTCTCGTTCCTCTGCCGCTTCGTTTCCTAAGATTTAATGGGAGTAATGCTTAACCGCAAGTAGAAACCCATTATGCAGGGATCATCGCGACGATAATTCGTTTTGTACGAATTGAGGCGAAAAATCAGGAAATCGAGTTGCGTAATGTTTCAAACAGAGCCCGGGCCTCGTCAGTGGCAAACAGCAGGAATAATCCGGCTATGGTCGCGACCAGGACAACACCAATGACCTGCAATACCTTGCTTCTTACGGAATTGGAAATGGAAGCTTTCTGCGGGGATTGCACGGAATTTCGCAGAACTCCCTGTGTATGCGAATCCAAACCGTTAGGGCAAATACAGTTTTGCTGACGAAATCGACATGAGTGACACAACACGTTCTGTCTCCATCGGAATCTTGAAGATTCTCGTGAGACACCGCCCAAACGACGCTTATTACTGTATAGTTTTCAGTAAGTTTTTCTATTATTCTAAAGCTAAAAATTAAATAATTTCGATTATGTTGTCCAACGGCAACATTTTCGGGTATCAGACTTCAGTTGGCCTCTGCCCGGACCTGGGTCACGGGAATCTCGAGGACAGTTCCGTAAGGCGGCGTAAAATCCTCATACGCCCAGCTGTCGACAATGGTCCAGAGAACCTGAAACGGCAGCGGATCCTGGGGATATTCAATGTACCCGTCGGTAATGACAATGGCTGCTTCAACGGTTGTATCTTCAGCCAGTCGCAGCAAGGCCGGTGTCATGTCGCTGCCACCAAATCCCCGGACCGTATAGGATTGAAGTTCTTCGACCATCAGCCACTCATCGACGGTGACGTCGTAGTCGCACTGAAGAATATGGACCTGTTCAATATTGTTGCTCTCACAAAAAGTCCCGATCAGGCCCAGGGCCAGCCGCAGATCTTCCACCATCGATCCGCTGGTATCGAGAACAATATGCATTGTCCAGCTTTCCCGTTTTCGACCCGGCAAAACGATATCGGAGCGATCTCCACCGCGTCGGGATGGACGTGCATAGCTGCGTTCTGACGGCGTCTGCGCATCGAACCAGCGTTGCAGTCCAAGCTCCCACGGCACCCGATAACTGGTATTCAGTGCTTTAATCGTGTCCGTATAAATATCTCCGCCATACCCTTGCCCTCGACCATGCTCTTCAAGCTGCTTCTTCAATTGCTCCAGATTGTTGGATTTCTCCGCCTCGGAACGAATGATCTCGCGCCGCCGATTGAGATCGGAAGGAGTAAGATCGGGATACCATTCCCGCTCCAGCGAAGCTTCCAGCACGTCCAGGGTCATCGGATTGTGTTCAGTGGCCTGAGGCGCGACCAGCCCCGCATCGGCAAGGGCTTCCCCCATGGTTGTCAAAGGCGAAGGTTTGAAGGGATCCCGCCAGCTCGATTTTCCATTCCAGGCAACACCCTGAGCCAGAAGTTCCTCAAGGGAATAATACCGGGCCTGATCATAGGCGAGGCCACCGGCGGGAATGGTTTGTCCCAGCTCGTGGGCAAGAATATCATTGATAATATAGTCATGAGCCACATTCACGGCCTGTGGTGGGCTTCCGGCACCGCGACCATGGGTGTCCAGAGCCAGGTGCAACAATTCGTGGGCGACGACAAAATCCAGCTCCGCAGGATTAAGCGATTGCAGGAATTCTAAGTTGATCAGCATTGTCCCCGAAGCAAAAACACCGGCCGTCGGTATGCGGTTGTCGATCCGCAGTCTGACGTTCTGAGCGAGACCGGACAGGTGCGGCAGAGCCAGCACAACGCGCTTCAAAGAGAAGCGTGCCAGTTCCAGCGACCTGGCCTTTTCGTCATCTTCGGCGTTATTGGTCAAGACCGGTTACCTGCTTCAGAGCTTCAAACATCGATGGGTCAGCTCCCAGCCTGCCCCAAACCTCAATCAGATCCACGAGCAGGGCAAACCGGAACTCATCAGGCAGCGCGTTTAGAAAATTATTGATTTGAGCGGCATCGATATCCTCGAGATTGTCTGATTTCGCGAGACTGCGGATCTGATTGAGAATGAACCAACGCGCCGTATCCGTGGTCGGCAATTGATCCGGATTTTCGAAATAATATGTCGCCGGCTTTAGATCTGCGAGCCTTTCCTCGGCAAGTGCGGAATAGATCGCGGCGTCTTGGGCACTGACGGTTCCAAAAGCGAGGGCCCGGCGTTCGTTCCGGGAATACGATCCGTTGCCCTCTGCCAGATCCAGCGCTCGCGACAAGGCTGCCCACGAGCGGGGAGTTGAAAAAGGAACGGGTTCCCGGGGAACATCACGCATCAGAGCATAAGGCATCAGTGTGATGAATGAGATGATATCAGCACGTATATTCGCGGATTTCGCCCAGATCAGCCATTCTTTCACATCGACCCGGACATTCAATATGGTCACCCTGTTGACCAGGGCACTACTGATTGTGCGAACAAGCGCCCTGTCTTCCGCCCGGTTTCCAGCCGCCACCACCCAGCTACCCTTAGGCAGTTCATGCTCACCAATTCGCCGCTCCAGGAGCAGGGAATAAAATGCCTTCTGGATATCCGGCGCGGCGGCCGGCAATTCGTCCAGGAACAGGCAGAACGCTTTCGGTTTCTCCGGCAAAAGCACGCGAGGCGGGCAAAAGACTGTTCGCTCCCGCACGATGCGGGGCACGCCGCTCACATCCTCCGGTGCGATCTGGGTACCCAGCAGGGATCGGCACTCCAGTTTGGCTTCTGTTGCCGACTGGACAACCGTGTCCGACTTGCCCACGCCGGGGGCAGACAGAAGTAGTAAACTTTGTTCGTGGGCCATGGCTTTAATCAGAGATTTTGCCTCACTCAACGTCACCGTCTCGTTTGCCAGTTCAGCAGCTTCTGTCATATACTCGGCCCCATGGGTTTCTTGCTTCTAGGCTTGAATTTGATGAAATACTTTTCTTCCGATGTTGTCCATGCATCAGGAATTCTCCACGGCGGATTGCCGCGGGCATCTTCCGGAACGTCAAAATCATGGGTGAGAAACGTCAGAACAGGCTCGGGAGCCATGAACACGGCATAGAGAGCCGCCCTTCTCAGCACCCGATTTGGTGGCCAGAGCTTATCAAGATATGTCGCTCCAAAGGCGGATTTGGCACGACTTTCCATCCACGGATCATCAAGAAGGGAACTCCTCAGGATAACAAACGCCCAGAACAGATTAGTCGAGGAACTGCTTCTGAGTTTCGCTTCGAGAAGTGTCCTGTCGTTCTCAAATATCTGACTGAGAGCAGACAGTATGGTTCGCTTGACCCGTACCAGTTGAAAAACAGCGTTGACTTCCTGATGTTTCAGGATCCAGGCATATTTGCCAAGACTGGAGAAATCATAAGTACGCATCAGGGCACGATATGCACCTGAAGCCTTTGTGGGGCGATGACCCCGGCTATAAACATACCTGTAACTCGTGAGATCAAGAATTTCACAAAGCTCCGAAAGTGAGATCTCGTTGCTCGCAAGCATGGATTTCAGGATCTCGTAAGAACTTTCGTCACTGCTTTTCCGCAAAACGAGCAGAGCCTTTTGCCACGTCAAAGTCTCGCTGGTTCCGGAAGAACGCCCGGCAAGTTTTC
>JBPCWG010000122.1:0-2558 GCA_051009705.1 Methyloligellaceae bacterium
GATGAGCTTGTTACCGAGTATGTCGAGGGATCTGAGGCAATCCTCGAGATACATCGGCGCGCCGCCGTAGATAATGGATTTGATACTGCCGGCGTCAAGGCCGTCAGCTTCAACTCTGTTGACCAGACGGGTAACCATGGTCGGGGCCATGAACATTGTAATGCCGCTCCAGCGTTCGAGCAGCAGGGGAAATTCTTCGAGGTCAAATCCGCCGGATTCCGGTATGACCTGCACGGCCCGGCGTTCCACATGGGGCAGGAGATAGAGACCGGAGCCGTGGCTCATGGGTGCGGCGTGAATAATGCTGTCCCCGGGATTAATCTCGTCGACGGATGCAAGATAGGCCCGGTTCATGGCCCGCAGGTTCCTGTGGGACAACATGGCTCCCTTGGGGCGGCCGGTTGTGCCGGAAGTATAGAACAGCCAGGCGAGGTCGTCTTCATTGACGTCTGTAACGGGCAGGGCAGCGGCGTTGAGCAGGTCCTCATAGTCCGAACTTCCGACGGCGAGGATCTTGTCCGGGGAGTTCCCGTTCTCCAGGGCCGCAGACAGATTCTCGATTTGATCGGAATCCGTAAAACAAATGCGGGCACCGCAGTTCTCAAGAATCCAGGCGGCTTCGCGGCTGTGCAAACGGGCGTTGATGGGGACGGCCGCACACCCGGCCTGCCAGATACCGAACATGATTTCCGAATAGGAAGGGTCATTCTGCATCAACAGGGCAACCCGGTCTCCCGGCGCGAGTCCGAGCTCATTCCTGAGAGCTCCGGCGATGCGGGCGGAGCGCCGGGCATGGGCGGCAAAATCGGCGGTGACCTCGGTTCCCCGGGCAAGTGCCGGTGCGTCGGGTGCATTGTCGGCGGCGTCAATCAAAAGGTTTGCAAGGTTCATGGAACGGATTCCGTTTCCGCGGCAGCCAGGGCGCGCATTCTGTTTGCGGATAAGTATAGGCGAACAGCAGGGATTTTCTATCCCGGAATGTGAAGATTGATTGCAAAGGCTGAGGCCAAGTGAGCCGGCTGACGGATACTCGAATGAATTTCCGGCCCTGTGCTCACAAAAATTTAATGAGGACGTTCCGGCGGAGTTCATGTAAAATCCCGAGGGTTCAATATTGAAGGCGGTTGTCCCTGACCGATATGGAAAATGAAGTCTAAGCTCACTCTGGTTTTTCTCTCATTTCTGATCATCGCCGCATCGCCGCCGGTTGATGCCGTGGCCAAGGACAAGCTGCAGGCCGGGCCGAAAATCGGTGCACAAATTCCAAGCGCGCTTGCCGCCATTGATCAGAGCGGCAAGAAACAATCCTTCGACACCATCAAAGGCAACAAGGGACTGATCCTGGTCTTTTCACGGTCCCTGCACTGGTGACCTTATTGCCAGCGGGAAGCGGTCCGCTGGAATGAGCGCCTCGGCGAGGTGCAGGCCCTGGGATACAATATAGCGGTGGTGACTTATGACCAGCGGCGGGAAATTGCGCGTTTTAACCGGCGGTTCAATTTTGGCTATCCGCTGCTGGCGGATCCCCAGTCAAAAATTATCCGTGCCTTTGGCCTTATCGATACCAATTACGGTCCGCGCAGCTATGCCTTCGGCGTCGCACGACCGCTGACCCTTGTGATTGACGCCCAGGGACGCGTGACCCACCGTTTTTCGGAATCCCATTACTCATACCGGCCGGATCCCGGGGACATACTCAAGCGCATTCGCAACATCAACTGAACCCGGCGTGCGGTGTTCAGTGAACGGTTTGGCCTGCGAGAAAACTGTCGAGCAGCCGGATGAACTGTTGCGGTTCCTGAATTGGCGGGCAGTGACCGCAGCCTGGAATTTCGGCATACCGAGATGACGGGATATTCTGCCAGAGTTCATGGGACAGGAACGGCGGCGTTGTCTGATCGACGGCACCGACCATCACCAGTACCGGATTCCGGATCCCCGGCAGGCGGCTGTGCAAGGAGAGGTGCGTGAGGGCCCGGGCGGCAGCGGCAAACATGGGGGCCTGGGCCTGTCGCAGGCAGTCCTTGCGTTCAGCGACGATATCGGGATGAGCGTCGAGATAGTCGGGCGGGAACATGCGCGCGACCGCAATATCGAGGACGGATTCCATGCCATCGGCTTCAACCTTATCAGCCATGGCCTGAAGGGCCCCCTTGGCCGCATCGGGGAAACCGGCACCGGTGTCGGCGAAAATGAATTTTCCGAACCTGTCCCCATGATTGACCGCGAGGGCAACGGACACGAAGCCCCCGAAACCGTTGCCGAGGACGTCCGTGTCCGCTGGAAGCCCCAGAGTATCGGCAAGAGATGCGACCTGATCCGCATAATGTTCAATGTGTACCGGTTCCGGCAATGGCTCCGACGTTCCATGGGCCGGTAAATTCGGCATAATCAGGCGATAGTTACGGGCCAGGTCAGATTCGACCCGCTCAAATACCGAGCGGTCGGCGAGCAGGGAGTGAAGGAGGATCAAAGGCGCGCCGTCTCCCATCTGGGCGACGTCCAGGCCATTGATCATTTCGACGTGTTTTTCCATAATTTGATTTGTCCGCGATTCC
>JBPCWG010000123.1:0-2865 GCA_051009705.1 Methyloligellaceae bacterium
TCAAAGCCCCCCTGCAACTGGTCGGTCGCGTTCAATTTGACGGCAACCGGGTAAGCGGGACCGACCGCGGAGCGCACTTCATCAACCACATCCAGCAATAATCGCATCCTCGCTTCGATGGCACCGCCATACGCATCGTCGCGCTTGTTGAACAGAGGCGAGAGAAACTGACTGAGCAGGAAACCATGTGCCGCGTGTATCTGAACACCGCCAAAGCCCAGCTCTTTCGCCAGTCCCGCCGTCCGGGCAAATTCCGATGGCAGCGAGAGGATCTCGTCCCGGCTCAAGGCGGCACACTTCAGGCCTGGAATGTCTATTGCGCTCGGCCCCTTCGGTTCACTTATGGGAGGATGCGCCATAGCGCCGGCATGGCCGAGCTGGGGCCACAGCTGCGCTCCGTTAACCGATCCCTTACGCCCCAATGCTTCGAACGCGGCCA
The DNA here is from genome assembly GCA_051009705.1 of Methyloligellaceae bacterium. Classification (GTDB taxonomy): domain Bacteria; phylum Pseudomonadota; class Alphaproteobacteria; order Rhizobiales; family CAYWUX01; genus JANQOC01. Next base: position 440 of record JBPCWG010000123.1, read on the forward strand.
GATCGGAGTCTGGCCGAAGCACGAGATTACCTGGTTTTTCGGCAAAGCCCGGATCACCCTGGACTTCGCCAATGATCGATACAGCCACCCCGCCTTCAGCCCATCGCTCGTAAAGCCTCTTCTGGGCTTCCGTCGGATTGCCGCGCCCATCGCCCAGCGAGTCGGACATGGCCGATTTGGCAATTCGGTTCTTCAGAACCCGCCCGCAAGGCAATTCGAGGGGCTGGAACAATGGAGCTTGAAGGTGTTCTGTCATAACCTTCCCATAGCATATGGAGCTCAGCCTTGTCCGCCTCTGCGGCAGGACGGTTGCGAATGCCGGATGCGGAGGCTGGCGTTCGCTCTAGGCCGGATGCGGACAATTCCGCCGCTCTGATTTTCTCAACTCCTGCAAAACCGGTCCCTGTACAGGCGCCCTCACACATGCATTTTACTGAATATTAACCAAAAAACCGCAACTGTTTCCTGAGGAATACTAACACGACCGTGTCGGACCTTGGGGGGGCTGCAAGGCTGAAAAACATCAATACTCAAATCTATTTCCTTGTGGGTGTACCAATTGTAGCCGTGGCGATTTTTGCCAGCATTTCGGTTCTCGAAAAGGTTTCCCAGTATAAGCATCATGAGATAATGCGGCCTCTTGCCCTTCTGGCGGAAGACGGGGCGAACGTTGTTCATGAACTTCAGAAGGAACGCGGTAAATCCGTCAATCTGATTAATCGCGGGTACACATCAACCGACCTGAATATCGTCAACGAACAACGGAAACAGACTGACAAGGTAATCGCCGTCTTTGACAAATATCTGGAAGCGACCAAAAATATCAATGAGCATTTGAACGAGGAATTCGACAAGATAGCGAATACAGTCCATGAAGTGACTTCTGTACGGGATGCTGTCAATAATCGCCTCGCCGACACAACAGGAGTTGTCCAAAAATATACCGACGAAATTTCGGCCCTGATTCACCTGGTTGCCCTGGTCATTGAAACAAGTCCCAGCTCCGAGGTGACTACAGAATTATTTCCCTACTTTGCACTGGTGGAAGCCAAGGAAGCCGGAGGGCAGGAACGTACTCTCGGCGGTACCATACTGAGCCAGAAGGCGAACGGGAATGTGAAATTCGACACCTACATCAAATATTCGTTCTTTCTGGCGGCGGAAAAAGCCTATCTCGGCGAATTCAAGAAGATTGCCACCAAACCGCAACTGGCCCTGTATGCTTCGACTATCAAAGGAGCGGCCGTCGACAAGGTTGAACAGTGGCGCAATACTCTCATTAATCTGCCAAACATATCTCAATCGGTCGATATAGATGCGAAAATCTGGACCAGCACGGCCACCGAACGGCTAAATCTGATGAAACTGGTTGCAGATAAAATGATCCATCGTGCCGAGGCAGCCGCAGAGAGAGATATTAGCAGCCTGTATCGGCAGATCATGGTTCTGCTGGCTATCGCAATCACAAGTATCGGTGCAACACTGGGACTTGCTTTCTTTCAGATTCGCGGACTGAGGCACGTTCTCAATAGTCAGCGCGACACCATCAAACACCTTTCGGAAGGCAATCTCGAAGTTGCGATTGATCACACGGACAGGGCGGATCAAATCGGAGATATTGCCCGTGCAACGCAAATTTTCCGCGATAATGCAAAACAGCAGGAACAGCTTGAGCGATCAAAAATTGAAACGCAAAGAGAACAGGAACTGAGACAATCACAGATTTCCCAGCTGATCGCGGATTTCCGGCAGGAGGTCCAGCAATCCCTCGATTCAGTTTCGACAAACTCGGAAGCCATGCAAAAGCTGGCACAAAGCCTGAGCGAATTGTCGGGCAATACCAATGAGCAGACACAGTCCGCAAACCTTGCCTCCGGCAATGCGGCGGGCAATGTTCAGGCGGTTGCAGCGGCAACGGAAGAAATGTCCGCATCCGTGAACGAGATCAGCCAGCAGGTTACCAATGTCAACAAGCTGGTGGTTGCCGCGGCCGACCAGGCGCAGGAAACAGATTCCAAAGTCGGAAGCCTGGCCACTGCCGCTCAGAAAATTGGCGATGTCGTTTCCATGATTCGGGATATCGCGGAACAAACCAATCTGCTGGCCCTCAATTCGACCATCGAAGCCGCGCGCGCCGGAGAAGCGGGTAAAGGATTTGGCGTCGTTGCGTCAGAAGTCAAGGAACTGGCCAACCAGACCGGTAAAGCGACCGAGGAAATCGGCGCACAAATTTCAAACATACAGAGTGAAACAGATGATTCCGTGAAGGCCATTCAGTCGATATCCGAGAAAATGACGGAGATTACGGAGTTCATCACCGGAATTGCAGCTGCGGTCGACGAGCAGGCGGCCTCCACATCGGAAATTTCGCGAAACGTGCAGGAAGCCGCCACCGGAACGGATGATGTCTCCAACAATATTGCTCT
>JBPCWG010000124.1:0-8259 GCA_051009705.1 Methyloligellaceae bacterium
GCTTCGTCAACGGAACTCTACGCCCTGCTGTCAGCCCTTTCCGGCATCCCGATCAAGCAGGGACTGTCGGTGACCGGTTCGGTCAACCAGAAAGGCGAAGTGCAGGCCATCGGCGGCGTCAACGAAAAGATTGAGGGATTTTTCGATATCTGCCAGTCGCGTGGACTGACCGGGGATCAGGGGGTTCTCATCCCTCAATCCAACGTCAAGAATCTGATGCTTCGACAATATGTGGTGGACGCCGTCAGTGCCGGCAAGTTTCACATCCACGCTGTCTCCCACATCGATGAAGGCATCGAAATACTGACCGGTGTTGAAGCCGGTGTGCCGCAGGAAGACGGGTCTTTCCCCATCGGTTCCATTAACCGGCGCGTTGAGGACACCCTTGTCAGCTTCGCTGAGGAACGCCGCAGATATTATTTGGGGACAACCGGTTTCTCCGCCTGATCCTGGGCCATTTCCCGGGGAGGTTTGCCTGCCTGTTTCCCCGCACGCTCTTTCGTTGTGCCGCACGCTCTAGGGGAAATTGACCGCGTCATCTCCCGGTGTCCAGGGCGGGTATTTTTTCATGATCGACAGGAAGCGGGAACTGTTCAGATTGCTGTCCAGCCAGGATAGGAGGTTCGTCCATGGTTCGGCATCGAACCAGGTCCGGTCGACATTTGCAAACTGCCGGACAAAGGGCAGGATGGCGGCATCGGCCAGGGAGAATTTGCGGCCGAACAGGAACGGCGATTGCGCCAGGCGCGTCTCAAGTCGTTGCAGGAATACCGACGCTTTCCGCCGTTCCTCCAGCGGATCCGCGTCTTCATAACGGTCGGCATATTTATAGCGATCCAGCGCCGTTTTAAATACGCCGTCATTGACTGAGATAAGTTCTTCCATGGAGGCAACGTTCCCGTCTTCCGGGTTGAGCCAGCATTCGGGATCATGTTGATTGAGTGCCCAGTCCATGACATCGAGACTTTCCTCCAGTACCAACCCGTCCGGCAGTTGCAGAACTGGAACGGTTCCTTTCGGTGAAAGCGCCAGGAAGGTTTCCGGTTTGTCCTGCAGCACGATTTCCCGCAATTCACAGGTCTGTCCGCTCACGGATAATGCCAGTCTTGCCCGCATGGCATAGGGACAGCGGCGAAAACTGTAGAGAATTGGTTGTTGCTCAGGGGCGTCAGGGGTCAATTTCAGGTCCGGGTCATTGCGAGAGTTCAATTTCATGTCCGTAACGACAAAATAGGTGACAATCCCCGGATTTTCAATTATCAGCCACATCTCGTTCCGCAGTTCATTTCCTGAGACGCTTGTGAATTCGGCCGGACACCCTAACTGATAGGAACCCGGATAATTAGGAACCGGGACAGGAAGAGACAGGTAGTCCAGAGGGCGCAGAGGGTTATGACGTCAATTATCAACATTTCCAATTTATCGAAAAGGTATGAAGGCGGATTCCAGGCCCTTAATTCCGTTAATCTGGAAATTGAAGAAGGGGAAATATTCGCGCTCCTCGGTCCCAATGGCGCCGGCAAGACAACCCTTATCAGTATCATTTGCGGGCTGGTCAATGCCAGTGAAGGGACAGTTACCGTCGGTGGTTATGACATCATCAGGGATTACCGGCGAACCCGTGCCTTGATTGGCCTCGTGCCCCAGGAACTCACCACGGAGGCATTCGAGACGGTCCGGCAGAATGTTTCGTTTACACGGGGGCTTTTCGGCAAGCCGAAAAATCCGGAGCTCATCGAAAAAATTCTCAAGGATCTCTCGCTTTGGGACAAGAAAGACGAGCGCATCATGAACCTTTCCGGGGGGATGAAACGCCGGCTGCTCATCGCCAAGGCGCTGTCTCATGAGCCTGAGATCCTGTTTCTCGACGAACCGACAGCCGGTGTCGACGTCGAACTTCGCAAGGATATGTGGAATGTCGTGCGGGATCTCCAGAGCTCCGGGGTCACGATCATCCTGACCACCCATTATATCGAGGAAGCCGAGGAGATGGCCGACCGGGTGGGGATCATAACAGGTGGCGAGATTATTTTGGTCGAGGGCAAGGACGCGCTTATGAACAAGCTGGGCTCCAAGCGGCTGACCCTCGATCTGCTGACCCCCCTCGAAAAATTGCCCGAAGCTCTGGCAGCCCATGATCTGCAGTTGGACAATGGAGGGGCAAACCTTGTCTATACCTATGACTCGAAGAGTGACCGCACGGGTATAACGTCCCTGCTTAACGATCTCAGCGCCAATGGGGTCAAGTTTACGGATTTGAAGACGAACCAAAGTTCCCTCGAAGATATTTTTGTTGATCTGGTGAAACAATCCTCATGAATTTACGCGCAATCAAAGCCATTTATATATTTGAAATGTCCCGGACCATGCGGACTCTGGCACAAAGCCTTGTTTCACCGGTCGTATCCACGATTCTTTATTTTGTTGTATTCGGTTCCGCCATCGGCTCGCGAATCCAGGAAATCGACGGTGTGGGCTACGGCACTTTCATCGTGCCGGGACTGATCATGCTGACAGTTCTCACCCAGAGCATGTCCAATGCCTCTTTCGGCATCTATTTTCCCCGGTTTATCGGCACTATCTACGAGGTTCTGTCAGCCCCCATATCCCACGTGGAAGTGATTGTCGGCTATGTCGGTGCGGCGGCGACCAAATCGACCATTCTCGGGCTGATCATTCTGATCACCGCCGGATTTTTTGTCGATCTCCAGATTGCTCATCCGTTCTATATGTTCCTGTTTCTGATTCTGACTTCCGTCACCTTCAGCCTGTTCGGATTCATAATCGGTATCTGGGCGGACAATTTCGAAAAGCTGCAGATCATCCCGCTGCTGGTCATCACGCCCCTGACGTTTTTGGGCGGCAGTTTTTATTCAGTGAGCATGTTGCCGCCGTTCTGGCAGACCGTGACCCTGTTCAATCCCATTCTCTATCTCGTGAGTGGCTTTCGGTGGAGTTTTTTCGAGAATGCCGATGTCAGCGTCGGTGTCAGCCTGACGATGATCGCCCTGTTCCTGATGATTTGTGTATTGATCGTCTGGTGGATATTCAAAACCGGTTATCGGCTGAAGGACTGATTTTTTTAGGGACAATCAAGAAAAACAGTGAACTTCTCCCGGGACTTATGTAAAACTTATACCCAGTCCCGATTACTCGATCAAAAATTACTGGGTCTGTCCCAGCTCAACACCCTGAGAAACAACGCGCCAATCTGTCGAGACACAACTGGCAAAAACGGGACCCGGGAGAGAACATATGGCCGACTACAAATCTGATATCGAAATTGCCCGAGCCGCTTCGAAAAAGCCTATTCAGGACATCGGAGCGCGCCTGGATATACCTGAAGATGCATTGGAACCCTTCGGCAAGCACATAGCCAAGATCGGCCTTGATTACGTCGAACAGACCCGCTCCAATCCCCAGGGGAAGATGATCCTTGTCACGGCCATGACACCGACCCAGTGGGGCGAAGGCAAGACGACGACAACGGTTGGGCTTGGTGATGCCCTCAACCGTATCGGCAAGAAGGCGGCCATCTGCCTGCGTGAGCCATCTCTCGGTCCCTGTTTCGGCATGAAGGGTGGTGCTGCCGGCGGCGGTTTCGCCCAGGTTGTTCCCATGGAGCAAATCAATCTGCATTTTACCGGCGATTTTCACGCCATTGGCGCCGCCAACAATCTGCTCGCCGCCATGATTGACAACCACATGTATTGGGGCAATTCCCTGGAACTGGATTCCCGGCGCATAAACTGGCGTCGTGTCGTGGACATGAATGATCGCGCACTCCGCCAGATTACCAACTCACTCGGCGGCGTCACCAACGGTTTCCCGCGAGAAGATGGTTTTGACATCGTCGTGGCTTCAGAAGTCATGGCGATCTTTTGCCTGGCCAACGACCTTCACGATCTCGAAGAACGTATCGGCAAGATCGTCGTCGGTTACCGGCGGGACCGGACCCCGGTTCGTGCCAAGGATGTCGATGCATCCGGAGCGATGACGGTACTGCTGAAAGATGCCCTGGCCCCCAATCTGGTTCAGACCCTGGAAAATAATCCCGCTTTCGTTCACGGCGGACCCTTCGCCAATATCGCCCATGGCTGTAACTCGGTTCTGGCGACGAAAACCGCCCTTTCCCATGCGGATTATGTGGTTACCGAAGCCGGATTTGGCGCTGACCTGGGAGCTGAAAAGTTTTTTGACATCAAGTGTCGCCAGTCCGAACTCGACCCTTCCGCGGCGGTGATTGTCGCGACTGTACGCGCGCTCAAATGGCATGGCGGCTCGGCAAAGGACGATTTGGGTAAGGAAAATGTGGAAGCCGTCAGCAAGGGCGGTAAAAACCTCATACGTCATATTGAAAACGTCAAGAAATACGGCATTCCCATTGTTGTCGCCGTCAATCGTTTCCCCACGGACACAGACGCCGAAATCGCGGCGGCCATCGAAGTGGCCAAGAGTGTTGATTGCGCGGCCTATGAATGCACACACTGGGCCAACGGCAGCGCCGGTACGGAAGATCTGGCAAATCATGTCGTCAAACTGGTCGATGAGGGGGCGGGATCGTTCGAGGTTCTTTATCCCGATGACATGTCGCTCTGGGACAAGGTCAAAACTGTTGCGACCGAGCTCTATAACGCCAGCGATATTATTGCTGAGAAAAAAGTCAGGAATGATTTCGCCTGGCTTCAGGACAATGGATTCGGGCATCTGCCTGTTTGCATGGCCAAGACCCAGTACAGCTTTTCCACCGATCCGTTGCTGCTTGGCAGTCCTTCCGACCATGTTGTTCCCATCAGGGAAGTGCGTCTTTCGGCGGGCGCGGGATTTGTCGTGGTCGTTGCCGGGGCCATCATGACCATGCCCGGCCTACCGCGGGAACCCGCGGCAAACAGAATTCATCTCAATGATCGCGGTGAAATTGAAGGTCTGTTCTAGAAACTAGGATCTGTTCCAAATCCCGGGACCTGTTCCAAATCCTGGGACCTGTTCCAAATCCCGGGACCTGTCCGTGAGCGCACTGAAATGCGTTCGCTCCCGGGTATCGGTCAAGGAATGTTTGTCTGTTGTTCGGGCCTGTTTTCCGGGTCCGGCTGATCATCGGGAAATGCCTTTGGCACTATTCCCCTGAATTGCCGCCGGACCGGGATAGTATCTGGTGTTTTCCCCGCGAACTACGATCCAAGGGAATAGGATGGATTTTCCGAGCTTTCGGATTTGTCGCTTTCCATCTGGGTTGGATTTTCCGTCCGCCGCAGACTGCCGTCGAAAATCGTTCCCATTTCAATGGCGATGTCCTGGTGATAAATGTCCCCCTGGACGCGGGCTGACTTGTGCAGGGATACGCGACCGCCACGAATAGCCCCTTCCACCTCACCGAAAACGATAATTTCTTCGGCGACAATATTGCCGTCGATCTGGCCTTTTTCACCCACAATCAGTGACGCACAGTTCATGTCGCCTTTGATTTTGCCATGAACGATGAGCTGGTCCCGTGAAGACACATCTCCCGAAATCGTAATCGCCTCGCTGATGACACTATGGTCCGGCGACGAAAGTTCTCCGATATTGGCGGAGGATGTATCCTTCTTATTCTGTGCTCCCAGAGGCGGCTTGTTCTGCTTCTGGGCCCCCAGTGGCGGCTTGTCGGCAAAGGGTTGCCGTCGTTCAACGGGCTGCACCGGTTCCGGTTTTTTTTCCGCCTCTATTGTCGTTGCCGTCGTTGTCGTATCAGTCTCCGTCTTTTTCGAAAACATTTGTTTTTCCCTCGTTAAAAATGAATTTCCGTTGAAGTATGATTCCGATGGCAGCATTCGCATTCTGCGGACGGCCCGGACTTCGGTCCTGGAAATTTGATGGATTGAATGCGCCGCGATGTCCGATAATTTCCGTCTTGCCTCAAATTATCTGAACCTACGGAATACGAATGTGCGGGTTCGCCCCCGGAGCAACGGGTCCGGAAATACGGCGAGGTGCAGGTCACCTCACAACGCCTAATCAGGTCGACTGGGCCGACCGGATTGCAAGAACACATGGTTTAAGACCCCGAAAAAATCAGCTCTTATTGCCCTTTGGAACTGGCCTCTCAAGTAAAATCCGGTTCCGGATTTGCAGAACCGTATCCGCGACAACAATTAGAGTTCTTTTCCACGCTCAGCGAGAACGAACACCTCATCTATCTCGAAATATTATGGTTTCATTAGGGCCGTTATCCAAATCATTTCCGGGGCTAAGCCGATAGCCGTCACACGGTCTAGCACTTTTAGATTACTTAATTTCGCAAAACCAGATGACAAATGCGGCCAACAGAGTTATGATTTTTGGAATATTAATAGAATTAAAAAGTTTGGGAAATTGGCGGCCGAGGCCGGTTGCGTAGCTCGAAGCAGTCGTGAAGAACTGAAAATACGCGGCAATTTGTATTGCGTTATGTTGTTTGGGAAGGAATTAGATAGGGAGCATCAATATGCTCCGTTCCAGATGGAACCGGTTGAGGGCGTGCGCCATGACGATGGGTTTTCGTTCGCGACGCCGGAAACCCTCCGTGTCAGCGAAAATTCGAATCTAACCTCAAACGTTCGCCTGAAGCAATTGCTGGAAGCCGGCTGGTGCATCGACGGGCAATATCATTTGCCCCACAACCGTAAAATTCTCATCTATCTCATACATCCCGGATCCGGGGCAACGGCGCGACTGGACGAATACGGCACCGTGACATTCATCCATGACAATGGCCAGGAAGTTGTGCCGCCCCATGAAAACATCTGGTTCAACTGGGTCCTCAAGAGCCTGAGCCGCAGTTCAAACTTGCACAGGTTTCATCTCACCCTGAACGCGCTGATCCGCGGATTGCCGGCCTTCAGTCTGTTTGGGCTCAATATCTATTTAATTCTGGGCCTGATTTAGAATTTGTTTAAGTCTTGCAAGTCCAAAATAATCGTCCGGAGCCAATAAAATTTTTAGAGAATGTTAAGGCGAATCCCGCCTATGTAGTCCTCTTAGTATGAGTATTCTATTATTATGCAAATGCCGAAATGACCTCTGTGATGTTCTGTCGGTACAGAGGTCATTTTTCGTTTCGGGGATTTACCTGAAAATTCTCGATTGAAGGCGAATTCCGCCGCCAATAATTCCGTCATCCCCGCGGACCTATCAGATCCCTTCCAGCTGCTTGTTCAGATAGCCATCGACAATGGCCAGAAGATTGTCGATCCGGTTTTCGAAGAAGTGGTTCGCACCCGGAACCGTAACGTGGTCAATGACGATCCGCTTCTGCGTCTTTAATTTTTGCACGAGCTCTTCGACGGAATCGATCGGCACAACCTTGTCGGATTCGCCGTTGACGATCAGTCCTGAGGTCGGGCAGGGGGCCAGAAAGCTGTAATCGTAGAGATTGGCCGGGGGGGCGATGGTAATGAAGCCGGCGATTTCCGGACGCCGCATCAGCAGTTGCATGGCGATCCAGGAACCGAAAGACACGCCAACGATCCAGCACGACCGAGGGTCGACATTGACGGATTCAAGCCAGTCCAGGGCCGTTGCCGCATCTGAAAGTTCTCCAGCACCATTGTCGAACAGCCCTTCACTGCGTCCAACCCCTCGGAAATTGAATCGCAGAACCGAAAACTCGCGCTCGATGAAATTGTGATAAAGGCTGTGAATAATCTGATTGTTCATCGTGCCCCCAAACAAGGGATGGGGGTGAAGAAGCATGGCGATCGGCGCGTTCGGTCCCTTTTCGTGATGATAGCGGGCTTCTATCCGACCTTCTTCTCCATTAATAAAAATTTCTGGCATAGGGTGTGGTAACTTTTCTTGTTGGATGTCTCTCGCGCTTGTGACGGGATGATTCAGCAGCTATGCGGCTCCCGATCGGCGCTATGTCGAATTCAATCTCGAATTCCATGTCGCGATCATAAAGCAGCGGAACTCCCGGTTTTCAAAGTAAATCGGTTCGGAGGCATTTTGTGGAATTTTGTTCCTTCATTGGCCCCACAATGCAGCGAATCTCTCCATGTTTGTCAACCGGATATAATTACTTTCTGCCAGATTTGTAATTCCCGATATGCAACCCGGCTGACTGACGAATTCCCCCGGGCGACTTCTGGCCCTTCCTTTGAACCCGGTCGGAGGGCCATTCGAAACGCCATTGAGCTGAAGATCCGTTGTATTTGGATCATTTCCATGGTCTGGACCATCGTATCGGAGTCTGGACCATGGTATCGGAGTCTGGACCATCGTATCGGACAGTTGTTCCAATAT
>JBPCWG010000125.1:0-4743 GCA_051009705.1 Methyloligellaceae bacterium
CTCTCGGCCCCGCCCTTTTCCGGGCCGTCGCTAATATCCGAGCTTTCGCTCATTGCAGGTCCTCCGAGGAGATGAGGCTTTCCGTAAAGCTTTCTTCAATAAAAAACGTATCCAGCTCGGAATTCAAGCCGCTATCCAGGTCCGCAACCTGGGTTCCCGTAACGTTCAGCAGGGAACTGCCGGCTAAATCGTTCATGCCGATATATACTCCGACCAGCAGAGACGCTGCCATGATACCGGCTGCAGGCCATAATCTGAAGGGGCGGCTCTCCTCTGTCGTTACCTGGCGTTTCTGCTGCAGGAGCGGCGGAAAGGAAACCACATTGGTCTCCGGCTTCTCCTGAGCCGCACTACCGGACGCTTCTGCGAACTGCACAATTCTGTCCGCCAAATCAACCGGCGGCGCAAAGGTTTCGGCCCGGTCGAGCAGGGCATCAAGCGCCTTGAATTCCGCCAGCAGCATTTTCGCCGTCGGATTTTCTTCGATAAGAGCCTCAAGGGCCGGTCGCTCGGTTTCCGGCCAGCGGTCCCGATCACTGCCATAGGCCTCAAGAACATGGGTCAACCGCGCCATTTGCGCCTTATTATCTGTTTCCCTTGTCATCGTTCAATTCTTTCGTTCAAATCTTTCCAAATTCCGGACTTGCCGGTGGTGCGCATCAATTGTCATGGGCATCCGGTAATAATGTTGTCCATTCTGCTTTCAGTTTCTGTTTCATCGTCCGGCGACCACGCGCCAGAAGCGATTCAACGGCCTCTACCGAGATTTCGAGTATGTCTCCTGTTTCCTTCATGGAGTGTCCCTCATAGTGAAAGAGGACAAGGGCCAGACGCTGGCGTTCCGGCAGACCCGTCATAACTTCCTGCAGGCGTTTCGTCAGGGCTTTGTTCTGCAGGTTCGTGTCCTGGTCTCCCATATACGAGGCTTCATATTTTTCATCCAGCTGTTCGGTACGCCGCCCCCGCAGCCGGTCGATGCACAGGTTCGAAGTCACCCTGTGCAGCCATGTGGAAAGGCGCGCTTTCTCAGGATCGAACTTGCCGGCGTTCTTCCACAACCGCAGAAATACTTCCTGTACGATATCTTCCGCCTCTGCCTCATCTCCGAGCATGCGCCGGGCGACCGCATAAATATGGTGAACCTGGCGGTCGACGAGGATCCTGTAGGCGGTACTGTCACCGTCGGCAGTGCGGGCGACCAGTTCAGCCTCGACCGCAGCGTCACTGTCGCGGCGCTTTCTCGCTGCCTCGGCATCGCTGTTCGCTGGCGACACGTTCACTGTCCCGTCCTGGTTGCTTCCGACCCCTGTGTTACCCCGATCCGCCGCATAAACCAAGCGGAGCCGGGGTTTGATCGCTGTTTTCTGGTGCAGGACACTGTTGGCAACACCCATAATGACCGTCCTCTGCGCGGGCCTGTGACCGAGCTTTGGTTCTCAAATTCACTTCCTGCTAACCTATTGTATTCAATGGGTTTATTCCCATATCATTGACAACTGCACTCATTTTCAACACCGAAATCTGCTCTTAACCGCAGTTTGCTCTCTTAGGGGCGGGCGGGTTCTCACCAGCTGACTTCCCCCTTTCTACGAGGCAATCGGCACTGATCCGTCGCTGGGGGCTGTTCCCCTGGATTGACCAGGGAAAGAAAACTCTAGGAAGCGGGGGTGCGTCCGGGATCAATAATCCTGTCAAAATGAGCTTTGACCGCGGTCAGGGATTCGCGCAGATCCGATTCGACACGGGCAAAGTCCGGGGCATCCAGGGCGCGCATCAGCAGACCCTTCAGGCCCGCGGGAGCCCGGTCCGGATCAAATCCCTCGTCAACGCTCAGGCGCAGAATCTGAGTCAGGTTATGATAGCGTTCCGCCGCCAGGCCCAGCTCCTCTGCTGCCGCACTTTCCAGCAATCCCGCCCTGGCGACCTTGGTCAGGGCGGCGGCAGTATTCGTATCGAGGATTTCGGGAACTTCGTGGGCGTGGGCGAGTTGCAGATATTGGGCAATGAATTCCAGATCGACAAGTCCGCCGCGTACATTCTTGATGCGCCAGATATTATCCGTCTTGCGTTCCTTTTCCAGCCGCGCCCGCATTTCGAGAATATCGGTGGCCAGAGTGGCCGGTTCATGAATGCGGGTGAGAACATCGTGGATAATATTTTCTACCTGCTTCTGCAGACCGGGTTCTGCGGTCACGACCCGCGCCCGGGTCAGGGCCATATGTTCCCAGGTCCAGCTCTGCTTGTCATGATATTCGACGAAACTGGCGAGCTGGGTCGCAACCGGACCCGACCGCCCCGAGGGACGCAGACGCATATCCACCTCATAAATCGTTCCCTCCGCGGTCGGTGAAGATAGCGCCGTTACCAGTCGTTGCGTCAGCCGCGTGAAATACTGCATGCCCGAAAGCGGTTTCGCGCCATCAGATCCGCTGCAATCCCTGTCGAAATCATAGACGACAATAAGATCCAGATCTGAACTGGCGGTCATTTCCCGGCCACCGAGCTTGCCCATGGCCAGCACTGCCCAGACACCGTCTTTTAACTGACCGTGAGCGCGAACCATGTCAAGCTCGGCCTGATTTTTCAGGCCGGCGATCAAATGGTCCGCGAGACTGGCATAGACGGTTCCGGCTTGGCCCGCGGTCATTGTCCCCGAGAGGACACGTACACCGGTCAGAAAAGCCTGTTCCTGGCCGACCCGCCGCGACAGGTCCAGGGCATCCTGAAAATCCGTCGCATCCTCGAAAGCATGCTCAACCAGATCCTTCAACTCCTGGTCGCTCGGCAGGTCACCGAAAAATCCCGGGTCCAGCACCGCATCAAGCACTTTCGGCCGCCGGGTCATGATCTGGGCAAGGCGCGGTGCCGTCCCCATCATGTTGGTCATCAGGCGCAGGAGGCTCGGATTGTTGCGCAAGAGGGAAAAGAGCTGCACACCGGTAGGCAATTCCGAAAGAAATTTGTCGAAGGCCGCCAGCCCCTGGTCGGGCTCTGATGTATCTCCGAGACATTCCAGCAGCGTCGGCAACAGTTCCGATAGGCGCTCCCGCGCCCGTTCCGACCGTGTCGCCGCGTAGCGACCGGAAAGCCACGTTCGCACTTTCGCCGCCGCCGCTTCCACATTCTTGAAGCCGAGCTGCTGCAGATTGACGAGAGTCTGCGGATCATCGTCGACGCCGGAAAAGTTGAACCGCGCACTGTCATCACCGTCGTCGATCTGATCCTCGAAAAGCTCCCCGTAAAATGACTGCACGCTTTCCAGGCAGGTACGCAGCGCCACGAAGAAATCTTCCGGCTTGTCAAAGCCACTGAAGCGGGCAACGCGAACAAGCTCTTCGTCCCCCTCAGGCAGCGTATGGGTCTGCTCATCGGCAATCATCTGCAGGCGGTGCTCCACATGGCGCAGGAACAGATAATTCTGCTTCAGCTGGCTGGCCACATGTTCCGCAACCCATTTGTTCTCGACGAGGCGGTTCAGGGCTTCGAGGGTGCGCGAAACCCGCAGTTCCGGCTGCCGTCCGCCGGCGATCAGTTGCTGGGTCTGGACGAAAAACTCGATCTCGCGAATTCCACCGCGGCCGAGCTTGATATTGTGCCCCTTGACGGCAATGCTGCCGTGCCCCTTGTAAGCATGGATCTGCCGTTTCATGGCATGCACATCGGCGATGGCCGCATAATCCAGATAGTTGCGCCAGACGAAGGGGGAAAGCTGGTGGAGAAATTCCTGGCCGGCCACGGCATCGCCGGCGACAAACCGCGCCTTGATCATTGCCGCCCGTTCCCAGCTCTGACCGAAACTCTCGTAATAGATCAGCCCCGCTTCTGTCGACAGTGCCACCTGGGTCGCCCCGGGATCGGGACGAAGCCGCAAATCCGTGCGAAAGACATATCCCTCGGCGGTCCGTTCCTGTAACAGCTTGACCAGATCCCGGGTGAGGCGGATGTAAAACATCGGGGGTTCCACACCTTCGCGGAAGGTCACATTCTCGGCGTCGTAGAAGATGATGAGGTCGATATCGCTGGAATAGTTGAGCTCGAAGGCCCCGTACTTGCCCATGCCGATGATGATATACCCGCACCCCGTTTCAGGTTCCTGCGCATTATCCGGCAGATAGTCGCTTTTGTCGGCGGCGCGGGCGAAAAGATAACGCACGGCCTGTTGTAAGACCTGGTCTGCGGCCAGACTCAGGGTTTCCGTCGTCTCCCCCACCCCGAACACGCCTGCGATATCTGCCAGGGCGATCGTCAGGGCGACCTGATTCTTGTAAACCCTGAGAATGCGCATCGCCTGGTCGAATGCCGGTACCTCCCGCAAATCTTCCTGAAGACCGACGGCCAGGGCTTCCAGCAGCGCCTTGGGTTCGGTTTCGACGATGGTCACGAGAAATTTCGGATCCCGCATAATCTGCGCGGTCAGATAGGGAGACGTGGAAAAGACAAACCGGAGGAGCCTTTCGATATCTTCGGATATCTCGTAATCATCGGTCAGGAGGGCTGTATCACCGCCATCCGATGGAGCCTCCCGTTGCTCATCGGCGAGTTTTTTCTGAAAGTCGTGCCAGCATTGCTCGGCCCGGTCCGTGTCGTAGAGAACCAGGTTCGCGTTAATTTGCGCCTTCAACTTTGCCAAATGCGGCCTCGTTTCCTGCCCGTCCCCGGGACTTTGTTGCGAGCCCTTTGGCGTCGGCAACTTCGGTCTTCGCGCCTTGGGTATTCGCACTTTCGACTTTTGCGCTCTGGGCC
>JBPCWG010000126.1:0-4755 GCA_051009705.1 Methyloligellaceae bacterium
ATCATTGACCATTGTCTGATCTGTTTTTTGGCGGATCTGTTCTTCAGTTCCGCGACCAGTTGGTTGGATATGGGTTCATTGAGAACGGGATCAAAATGTTGTTTTAGAATTTCGCCTTGAATTTCCCAGTTCTCGACCAGGGTCATGTCTTCCGGATGTGCCTCCAGCCAAGCCTCAACTTCCCGAAGAGTCTCAGAGTCAAGCTCGCCGTCAATATAGGCGTGGAAATCTCTTTCGCTGAATTTCCTTTGCTCTGTCATTTCACTTCTCTCAAACTGGGCTTTTCCAGCTCACCAAGCAGTTCACGCAATCGGTTCCGGCCCCGGCTCAATCGTGACATCACGGTTCCGATGGGAACATCCAGAACCTCAGCCGCTTCTGTGTAACTCACCTGTTCAACAGTAATCAGCAATATCACTTCCCGCTGTGCCAATGGCAAAGTGTCCAGGGCTTTCAGAATTTCACCAACCACGAGGTTCGAATGCTGCGTGGCTTCTTCTTTGAGATGAAAATCCGGAACTTCATCCAGGACAACGTGAACACCTCTATTTGTCTGTCGCCGCAGATTATTGATGTGGATGTTTCTCAAAATCGTATACAGCCATACACGCAGATTTCGAGTCCGATCGAATAAATGGAGACGCGTCAACGCCCGCTCCACGCAATCCTGTACCAGATCATCCGCATTGGATCTGTCTCGGGTCAATCCACGCGCAAATCTTCTCAAAAAAGGTATTTCCCGCACTATTGCTTGGTGGAGATCCATGATGCCGGCACTGGTTTCACAGTTTACTACAATGGCTACGAAGGAATTATTCCCACATCGTCAAAAATTGTAACTTGTGGGAGACGATTAACCAAATACAAACGTAGTGGTTCAGTCAGAAGAAGCCTCAAGTAAATGAATACTGAACAAATTATCCTCGTCAATCCAGTATTTCCTGGAACGCCAGCCGCCGTCATTTGCCAGAGTTAAAAAACTATCGACCGAATATTTGTGGGAATATTCGACAAATATTCGTTCCGATTTATTGAAGAAAAACTTATTTCCGCTCACCTGGACGGACTGATTGGCTTCGCTCTGGATGAACATCTCAACTCTGGACAACTGTTCATTGTACTGGACGACATAGCTGAATTTGGAACGGTCGAAATTGCCATCGAGCTCACGGTTTATTCTGTTAAGAATGTTCATAATGAATTCAGCCGTCACGTTACTGGCGTCATTATAGGCGGGAAGCAGAATATCCGGTGATTTGTCGAGATCAACGCCGATCAACAGAAATCCATTTTCACCCAGAATTTTTCTGAATGTCGACAAAAAACTGACGGCCTGATCGGGCTCAAAGTTACCAATTGTCGATCCCGGAAAAAATCCGAATTTTGGCAGTCGACGAACCTCATCGGGAAAAGAAACGGTATTGCTGAAATCGGCGCAAACCGGAAAAATTTTGAGATCTGGAAACTTCTTGGACAGTTTTGCTGTCGCTCCGGCCAGGGCGGACTCCGAGATTTCCACGGGGACATAAGCCGCGAGATCCGACATTCCTTCGATAAGAATTTCAGTTTTTGTGCTTGATCCGGATCCCAGTTCAACCAGTGCAACACCGGGACCGACGGCTCGGGCAATTTCATTGCGCTCCGCATTCAGAAGCTTGACTTCAGTACGCGTAGGATAATATTCGTCCAGCTGGGTGATCTGCTCAAACAGGTCGGAACCTCGCTCGTCATAAAGAAATCGGCAAGGTATGGACTTTTGAGGAAGAGCAAAACCAGCCAGAACGGCTTCTTCGAATTCAGAATGCTGATCTGCTTCAGCAGTTTTCGTGGTCATATTCGGACAGCTATCCTGTTAAGCGAGATTTTGATTTAGCCAAGTAAGGAAGAAACAGTCTCAGGGAATTGAGAAACCGTTTTCTAACATATCTGGAGAATGTGTCATCTAAATTTCAGTTCATCAGCAACGGCCCGACGGATCTCCGGTCCTGGAAATATTTCAGGGATGATGTTTCAATCTTTGAATTCCCTGTCTAAGATCACCAGCTCGACCAGCAATTCAATGTGACATGCAAACAAAACGACTCGTGGCAGATCAAGACAAAATCTTTGAGGAAATCTATAGTGACGGGCGCATCTCTCCTGCCGCTTTCGATATTCTGCGTGGGAGTTGCCGACTGCTAAAGTCCCTGGGATTCTCAGCCGTTTCAGAGGTGACACTTAGGAATAACCGCCGAGCTGACCTGATCGCGATCAACCGCAATGGCGACATCTGGATTATCGAAATCAAATCAAGTCTTGAAGACTACAAGGTTGATCAAAAGTGGCCGGACTATAAGGATTTCTGCGATACCTTCTATTTTGCCGTCAACGCGGATTTTCCCGTAGACATTATTCCGGAATCCGAAGGTGTCATAATCGCGGATCGTTATGGCGCTGATATTCTTAGACCTGCGGACACAGAAAAACTATCCGGCGCCAGAAGAAAGACAGTACTTCTGAGAGCCTACGAAACGGCTGCAAATCGCCTCCAGAACCTGGTTGACCCCATAGGCCACTGAACGGTCAGGTTTTTGATCAACCGCGGATATGTTCTGAAAAGTCTGTGGTGCGGAGGTTGTCGATTTACTTTGGCGCTCTCTTGGCGAGTATCCGTTGTAAAGTCCGTCGGTGCATGTTCAGACGTCGCGCTGTCTCCGAGACATTTCGATTGCAAAGCTCATACACCCGCTGAATATGTTCCCATCGCACACGATCGGCGGACATCGGATTTTCCGGGGGATCAGCCTTATCATGGGGCTCCGCCATCAGAGCTGCATAAACATCGTCCGCATCAGCGGGTTTTGCCAAATAGTCAACGGCCCCCCGTTTCACGGCCATAACTGCAGTCGTAATATTTCCATAACCGGTGAGCACGATTGCACGCGCATTCGGGTTGGCGTTTTTCAAATGCTCGATGACGTCCAGACCATTTCCGTCTTCCAGCCTCATATCAACCACCGCATAGGCGGGCGGATCCTGGGCGATAATCCTCAGGCCTTCTTCGACAGATTGGGCCATGCGTACATCGAATCCCCGCGTTTCCATCGCACGTCCCAGCCTTTGCAGAAAGGCCCGGTCATCGTCGACAATCACCAGAGAATTTTGGCTGGATGCCGACACATCCTGAATTGCACTCAAAAACCTACTCCGATCTTAGAATTAACGTACCCGGTACATACTAACAAACGGCTGAACATAATTACCACACCGATTTTTATCACTTTTTCGACGCCCTGACTATTCAGCATGCACATTCTGCTCCGTCTATCCAGCAGAAGCCTTATTGTGGTAATTGGTTCGATCTAGAGGCCATTGGATGGTGACCACAGCCCCGGTTTCCGGTTGGGTACGATTTGCAAGTGAAATTTTTGCCCCGACCCGGCCCAGAAGTGTTTTTGCTATGAAAAATCCAAGCCCCATTCCCATATGTGAAATGGTCGCTCCCGACGGGTCGGATGTTAGCTTTCGTGTCGTCACAAAGGGCTGTCCAAGGTTCTCGAGAACGGCGGGTTGCAGTCCCGCACCATCGTCGCAAATCTTGATCTCGACATCGGACTGGTTCCAGGTCGCAAAAATCTCGACCTTCGATTCCGCGAAATCAATGGCATTCTCAATCACATTGCCCAGCGCGTAGATGACGCCAGGATTTCGCTCGAGGATCGGTTCCAATTTCTCTTCGGACAGATCTTTATCAGCGGTTATTCCGACCTGAACCTGGATTGGGGTTCCAAGGGCCCTGTAAGGCTGGACGACCTCCTCTAGCAAATCGGTAAGAGGGACACGGGCAAACATGGCATCGTCTTCACTGTCATGATCGATGAGAGTCCGCAGGATGTCGCGACATTTCTGTGTTTCTCCTATCAACAAATCGACATCTTCGGCGATGGCACCATTATTTGGAACTTCGCGTTCGAGTTCTTTGGCGATAACGCTGATGGTCGCTAACGGCGTCCCGAGTTTGTGGGCTGCAGCCGCTGCCAGACCGTCGAGAGCGGAGAGTTTTTGTTCATGCGCCAATACCAGCTCCGCCGCCGCCAGAGCGTCGGACATTTGCCGGGTCTCTTTGGCAATTCGCCACGCATAGAGCCCGATGAAAATCATACCGGAAGCCAACGCGCTCCAGACACCAAAACGATAGAGCTGAGGAATAATTAGTTCACTCTCCGCATACCAGGGCAAAGGCCAGTTGAAAAATATCAGTCCCGTTGCACACATCATGGCGACGCCGCCGAGAAGCAGGGTTTGCCAGGGAGGTTGAGTTGAAGCGGAAACCGTCACCGGTGCCAGAAGCAACAGGGAAAATGGATTTTGCAATCCTCCGGTGAGATAAAGCAGACCTACAAGTTGCAATAAATCATAGTGGAGCATGATTGCCGAATAATTCGAGCCCAACTCGTCCCCGCTGCGATATCGGATTCTGAGGAAGATATTCAGCCATGCCGACATGGCAATCAAGCCAAGGCAAAGTCCCAGCGGGAGTTCGAACCCGAACAGGAAATAGACGCCGACCACTGCGATCAGCTGGCCGGCGATCGCGATCCAGCGCAGTCGAATAAGCGTTTGAAGTCGTAAACGACTTTCATATGTTTCTTGAGATCGAATCGAAACTGTACTCATGCGACCATTTTTCTTGTTTTACAATCGGACATCACTCACTAAATCTAGGGTCTAAGCGGTGATCACACAACAATGATCAGTTGATGATTGACGTGTGAC
>JBPCWG010000127.1:0-5238 GCA_051009705.1 Methyloligellaceae bacterium
TCCCCCCGGGGAGAAATCGACCTGCTGATGGAGGGTGAAAACGGTAAGGCCATCGCCCAAGTTCTGAATCTGCTGAACTTTCAACAAACCGAAATTCTCGGCCCCCAGAGATTGGAGGCCCTTAGCCCGGCCCGGTTTGCAACATCACTTGTGCTGGGACGTGAAGATGGCGCCGGGGCTTCTTTGCGTATCGACGGCGAAGCCGGCGGCTCCCGTGTCATATTGTCGGCCAAGCAGGAAGGGCCCATCAGTGAATTCGGAACACGGAATATCAATCTGAAACTTCAGGCAGGTAATCCCGACGGTGCCCGTCTGGTACAGCAACTTTTTTCAGAGGACCTCAAATCCTTCGGCGTCAAGTCCGGCGAAGGATCCGTGAAACTCGTCATGAGCGGTCAACCGAATAAATTTCTGCGATCGCAACTCACTCTTGAAACCGACGGGCTGAGTTCCTTCTACAAGGGAAATGTGCGTCCCGCAGCAACGACTATCGATTTCGACGGGCGCCTCGACTTCAAATCGCGATCCGCCGGTGTGGGGCTTGCCGCACTCGGGCTGGATCCGAGTTTTACCGTTTCGGATAAGGCGGTTGATCTTAAACTGGACGTGCAGAAATCCGGTTCGGATTACACATTTAAGAATGTCCGGGGGCAGTGGGGCAAATCCGAAATTGGTGCCGACATTGCCTATGCGGCTGGCGCTCAACCTGCCCGGCTTCAGGTCGAAGTACGCATGACCAAAGCCAATCTCGCCAGCTTCACTGATTTCCTGCAGCAGAACAAAAGTCCGACTCTGCTAAGCTCGGCACAGTCACTCGTCACCAAATCCCGTTCCATCTGGTCAGATCGACCGTTCAGCGAACCGGCCTTTGCCGATTTCTCAGGCACGTTGCAGCTGAAGGCGACGGAGCTTGGTCTTCTGAAGGGTATAAACCTGCAGAATGCCACCTTGGTGGCGGACCTAGCCGGGGGCACGGTCAATGTGAAGCAGTTACAGGGACGTCTGTTTGAAGGGCAGTTTGAAGCCGATGGCACACTAAAGAAAATTTTGACCGGTGTCCGTCTTGACGGGCAAGCGAGACTGACCGGAGCGCAGATTGATCGTTTTGCCAGCAAGGAGAACGGTAAGCCGCTGGCTCGCGGTAAAATCAATTACGAGACAACGATCTCCGGCCAGGGGTTGAGCCCACGCGGATTGATTTCCGTTCTTTCCGGAGAGGGCCAGTTACAAATACTTGATAGCGAGATACCCGGCCTGTCACCGATAGCGCTGCCCGGAGCGATCAATGCCGCAATCGCCAAGACCCGCAAGAACAAGGATATTACGGTCAATACGGTGACCATCAAGCGGGATCTGACCAATCGTCTGAAGAAACGTTCATTCCCGGTCGCGGAAAAACAAATTCCCATCAAGATCCAGCACGGCACGATCAGTCTCGCCGGGATCGAACTTGCCGCCACCGGTTCCATCGCCAAAATTAGCAGTGTCCTCGAATTATCGACTCTCGACATGACCAGTGAGTGGGTACTGGGTCTAAATGTTCCGAAAGAGCAGACCAGTCTGCCGCCGGTGGTCATCGCGTTTGCCGGTGATATGAGCCAGCTCGGTAAGCTGGATCCGGTCATGGATACCAGTTCTCTGGACCAGATTCTGACCGTGCGCCGGATGGAAGCCAATGTCGCAGAACTGGAACGGCTGCAGCAGATGGAGCTTAAACTTCTGCAAAAGGAAAAAGAGCGCCGGCAGCGAGATGCGCGCTTGAGAGCGGAACGCCGGGCCGCCGAAGCTCAGGCCCGCAAGCAGGCGGAATTACTGGAAGACCAGCTTATCAATCAGCAGGATTTGCAATCGATCACCCAACCGCAGTCGATCACGCAACCCCAGTCCGTCAGCCAGCCGGAAAAGAACTCGGTTTCAGCATCAAGCTGGAGCGGCAGCCAGTTGGAAATCAGGCGTTCTGATCTCGAGGTCCTGAATACATTCGAAAGAGATGAGGTTCCCTTGCCGCCGAAATTGCCTGAATCCGCACGCAAGAAAGTACCGGACTGGAATCCGTTTAACAATTCTTTCACCATCGAAAATCTGCTGAATGCGGATTAGGTCGTGTGCAGGGACGGCACGGGGAGAAGCGCCAATCTCTCGGATAACAATCCTAAGACTCCACTCGCTTTCACAACCGCATTAGTCAGGTCATCCGTCGGTTTTATAATAGTTCAGCACATAGATCCGGATGGCGCTTGACAGCCCCTGACCGGCACGTCTCTGGTCGATTT
This sequence comes from Methyloligellaceae bacterium, assembly GCA_051009705.1. GTDB lineage: Bacteria > Pseudomonadota > Alphaproteobacteria > Rhizobiales > CAYWUX01 > JANQOC01. Next base: position 2,274 of record JBPCWG010000127.1, read on the forward strand.
CGCGGACGAGCTCCGCCAGAGGTTTTTTCTGTTTCTCGGCGATTTTTTTGAACGCCAGCCAGAATTCGTCTTCAAGTGAAACTGAAGTTCGATGGCCGGATATCGTCAGGGACCGTTTCAACATGCGCGTCAGTTGACCGTACTCGGTGAACTCTCAAACCCGGTATTAAAATCGCATTGTATCACTGGGATCATTCCGACGGCGCGATCATGTTCTCCGGCCGGACCAGCCTATCGAATTCTTCGCTGTCCACATAGCCAAGGCTAACGGCTTCTTCGCGCAAGGTTGTACCGTTCTTGTGCGCGGTTTTGGCGATCTCGGTGGCCTTGTCATAACCGATATGGGGGGCGAGTGCTGTTACCAGCATCAGGGAGCGCTCCATCAGTGCGCTGATTTGTCCGCGGTTCGGCTCTATACCGACGATGCAATTGTCCGTGAGGCTGTGACAGCCATCAGCAAGCAGGCGCAGGGATTGCAGAACATTGTGGATCATCACCGGTTTAAAGACGTTAAGTTCAAAATGCCCCTGGCTTCCGGCAATCGTGACGGCCATGTGATTGCCCATGACCTGGGTGCAGAGCATGGTCATGGCTTCACATTGTGTCGGATTAACCTTGCCAGGCATGATCGAGGATCCCGGTTCATTTTCCGGCAGTGACAATTCACCAAGACCGGAGCGCGGCCCGGAACCCAGCAGGCGAATATCGTTGGCAATCTTGAAAAGACTCGTGGCCAGGACATTCAGAGCCCCGGACAATTCGACGATTGCATCATGGGCGGCAAGAGATTCGAACTTGTTTGTGGCGGTGATAAAGGGAAGTTTTGTAATGTCTGCCACGGCCTTTGCGAACCCTTCGGCAAATCCGACGCGGGTGTTCAGGCCGGTGCCGACCGCGGTTCCGCCCTGAGCCAAGGGATAAAGCCGGGGTAGACAGGTTTTGACCCTCTCAATGCCCAGTCGAATCTGCGCGGCATAACCGGAAAATTCCTGCCCCAGAGTAAGTGGCGTCGCGTCCTGCAGGTGCGTGCGGCCGATCTTGATGATGTCCTGCCAATCATTCGACTTGGCTTCTAGGGCCGCGGCAATTTTGTCGAGGGCTGGCAGCAGGGAGTGATGGACTTCCTCGACGGCGGAAATATGCATGGCCGTTGGGAACGTATCGTTCGAGGACTGGGATCGATTGCAGTGGTCGTTGGGATGCACGGGGTCCTTGGAGCCAACAGTACCGCCGAGAAGCTGAATCGCCCGATTGGCGATCACTTCGTTGGCGTTCATGTTCGATTGTGTTCCCGATCCGGTCTGCCAGACGACGAGGGGAAAATTATCGTCGTGCTTGCCATCGATGACTTCCTGGGCCGCATCGACTATGGCATTGCCGATTTTCTCGTCGAGTTCGCCGAACGCCATGTTGGTTTTGGCTGCCGCCTGCTTGATGATCCCGAGGGCCCGGATCATGGGTGCGGGGAAAGTTTCGCCACTTATTTTGAAATTGCCGAGTGAGCGCTGGGTCTGGGCCCCCCAGAGTTTATCGGTGGGTACTTGCAGTGGACCAAAGCTGTCGGTTTCTGTTCGGGTATCTGTCATGGCTGAACTCTTGAAAATCTTATTGAGGATGTTGTCGGGTCGGCGTAACAGGATCCCTGTTTCAGGGGAACCGCCGCATTAAATGGGATCTAGATTAATGGGATAATGCCAGCAGATCGACAATCAGGCAAATTTATGTGAGGGAAAATTTCCTTGATGAGGTTTTGTGAACTTATTTTTTTCTGAATGTGTCGAGTTCGACGATATCTGCGGAGGTTTGGCTGGATTCTTCTTTGTTCTGATCCTGTTCGGGTTCCGGTTTGATTTCCGGCTCCGGGTCACTTTCCACTTTCGATGATCCGGTTTCGGGGACCAGGCTCCGCGCGGGTTCCGCGGGAACATTGGTTACGATTTCGGGTTGCACGAGATCAAGTGATCCGGAATTTTCGTTAGCGCTGTTTTCAGAGCCAAACTGAAGGCCGTAAGGGACACTGGGATCGAAAAACACGCGTATCGCGGAATAGGGAACGACAAGAAGTTCCGGAACATTGTTGAAGGACAGCCGCACTTCGAAAAACTCTTCTTCAACCCGGAGATCCCAAAACTGGTGCTGCATGACGATCGTCATTTCTTCCGGATATTGTTCCTTGAGACGCTTCGAAATATTTACACCGTCCGCCTGTGTATCGAATGCGATAAAAAAATGATGTTCGCCTGGTAATTTTCCGGTTTTCTCGACACGTGTGAGTACTGTGCCGATGACGCTTCTCAAGGCATCCTGGGCCAGTTGTTCATAATGGATTTGATCACCGGTCATCGGTCGTTTTCGTTCCCCGTTTGGCATTGAAATGCCTGTGTAACCTGTTCTGGCCGAATAATAAACCTTCATCACGCCGCGTTTAGTGGAGGGCTTCTGTTGCCCGGTGCCCTCCGAAACCGCGCCTAGCCGTGCGAACAGCTAGGGCTTGAATTGAAGTCGTAGCACCGCATTACGCAGCGAGACGAGCTTCCGCATAGTTGTCGTTTGCAACTATAAAAACGGCCCGATAACGGCGGAACCATGCCGAGCGAAAGTCTGACCTTTACACCCTCGTCGATCCTATTTCGCCCCCAAAACTGGTTTCTTTTGAGCGTTTCACCAAAAATACCAAAAATTGGTGGAGGCGCCGGGTACCGCCCCCGGGTCCGAATGGTTTATTTCGACAGCAGTTTATCGCCATAGTCGACAGAAGCCGACATCCTCAATATAAGCGGAAATGCGCAAAAATTAAAGGTTCTCATCGTGTTGTTTGGGCTTTCGGTTTACGAACTGACCAGGGAGGCCGATATCTGTCGATCACTTCAACAAATGGTAAGCAGCTCAGACCGGTTGCAGGCGTCGTCAAGCGCTGGTTTACCTCGAATGCGCAGACCGAATCATCAGGGTCGTCCGAGGGGCA
>JBPCWG010000128.1:0-11411 GCA_051009705.1 Methyloligellaceae bacterium
AATTGTCCAGCAAGGGCGCCAGAATTATGTTGGAAGCGTCGATTAAAAAAGCAGAAGAATTCGGTATTGCAGCCACAGTTGCCATTGTCGATGCAGGCGGGCATCTGCTTCTCCTCGAACGTATGGACGGGGGTCGGTTCCATACCGTGCATTCGTCGACGACAAAGGCGGTTTCCAGCGCTTCAAACAAGCGCCCGACAACCACCCGTGGCGCCCAAAATCAGGAACTTGATACGCTACATGCGCTGGGACTGACACTTGCCGCCGGCCCCAGCCGCTGGACGGCAATGGAAGGTGGCTTTCCAATAATATCAAAAGGAGAGTGCATCGGTGGTATCGGTGTAAGCGGTGGTGACTGGCAACAGGATGAGGATATCGCGATCGCCGCATTGGAAGCGATTGGCCTCAAGCAGGAAGGCACGAGTTAAGACTGTTAGTCTATTTGATTAGAAAAGTCAGTGAGAGAAGATAAACTGAGGTTTAAAACCAAGTTTCAAAGAACTTAGCCAGGCGTTCGCCCCTTTGTTGCCATACTGGTTGACCAAGAGATCTAATGACGAGGGGGGCTGGTCGAAAGTCCCGTAGACGGAAGTTCAGCCCATATAAATTCGTACTATTGGTCGCCGGATTTGATTTACGAACGTGTCTGTCTGGTACCTGTTCAGTGTTACTAACCGGAGGAAAATTGAATGTTAAAGCAAACTTTTACAAAAATTGTTATTGCCGGCACGGCCGCGACACTTATTGCCTTACCAGCTCAGGCCCAATCAAAATACCCGTCGAAGTCCATTGAATTCGTTATTCCCTTTGGCGCCGGTGGCGGTGCTGATATCGAAGGGCGGCTCCTCGCCAAGGAAATGAGTAAAATTCTCGGTAAGCCTGTTGTTCCGATCAATAAGCCCGGCGGTGGTGGTGCTATCACTTATACCTACCTCACCAATGCAAAACCGGATGGCCATACTGTCGCTTGGAATTCCACATCAGTTCTGACGACCACAAACATCGGAAATACAAAGTTTGATTACAATGCCATGGATCATATCGGGCAGGTGGAATATCAACCCATGCCTTTTGTCGTAAAAGCGGATTCCAAATGGAACTCGTTCAAGGATTTTGCCAAGGATTGCAAAGCCAATCCCAACAAATATAAAATTGCGTTTGCCGGTGTCGGAAGTGCGACCCATCTCGCAGCTATAGCCTTGACCCAGGCCGCGGATTGCAAAGCCATCATGCTTCCTGTCAAGGCACCGGAGCGAAATGCAAAGGTACTAAGTGGAGAAGCAGATGCGGCCATGCATATTTTTACCAACCCTCTGAAACTCGTAAAAGCCAAAAAGGTGAAATTCCTGGTGCTAACGAGTTCGGAGCGAAGCAAGGCTGTACCCGATGTTCCGACTGCAAAAGAACTGGGATATAATGTGGAACTGGATCTTTTCCGCGGACTTTCCGTGCCGAAAGGAACACCTGATGATATCAAGCAGAAGCTCTCTGATGCGATGATCAAAGCAGCAAACTCCGATAGTTTCAAAGCACGGGCCAAGAAAATCGGATTTACTCTCGCGCCGCTGGGTATCAAAGAGTTTGATGAAAAACTCAAAAAGAAAGATGCGGACATTAAAAATATCATGAAATCTGCCGGTCTCTACAAATCAAAAATGAAAAAGTAGGCCGGACAAGTTTCAAGTCAGGGATCGGTCCGGCGTGATCGATCCCTGCAATTTTTTCTCACGGATAAAAGATTCCAATGACCGGGATGCGGAAAAGAAATTTTGTTGCGGGAATAATTCTGCTCATCCTGTCCCTGGTTTATGGAATTCTTACAAGTCTGCTCCCCTCAAGGGGCATTGAAAATACGACGGAACCGTCTTTCTTCCCCTGGATTATAACGTTTTGTCTGTTTGTTCTGTCTGGTGCGCTGTTGATACAAAGCCTGTGGGTAGAGAATTCCGAGAAGATGCCGGATATTCCTGCAATACCCATGAGCGGTATTGTGAAATTTATCGGTACATTTATTATTTATCTCGCGGTTCTGCCGCATCTTGGTTTCATTGTGGCCAACACGCTTTTCTTTGCGGTACTCATGATATTCTACGGTGAGCACCGACCGCACTGGGTTGTTCTCGGTTCGGTTATATTATCGGTTCTCATTTTCTTCCTGTTTCGAGATGTTTTTCAGATTATTCTTCCTGCGGGCATTTTGGAAAGGTGGGTCTAGTGAATCCGGATGTTGTTTCTGGCTTTCTCCAGGCATCGATGGCCACGACGTTGCTGGCCACAGCTGTAGGATCTTTTCTTGGACTTATCGTTGGCATGATTCCCGGGATGACCATCTCAACGGGAATTATCATTGTGTTGCCGCTGACCTTTGTTTTACCCCCGGATATTTCCATTGCCCTGCTGCTGGGGCTTTACGTGAGCGGCATGACAGGTGGGAGTTTTTCCGCAATTTTACTCAATATACCCGGTACACCATCAGCTTCAGCGACGGCGATGGATGGATTTCCAATGGCCAACCGTGGCGAAGCGGGCCGGGCTCTTGGAATTGCTGTTACAGCGAGTTTTATCGGTGGGCTGTTCAGTTTTTTGTGCCTGTATTTCATTGCGCCGGTCCTCGCAGATATCGCCCTGCAGTTCCAATCACCAGACTTGTTCAGTCTGGTTTTTTTCGGCCTAACCATTATTTGTAGTTTTGCTGCTAAATCCCTGATCAAGGGATTGTTGTCCGCAGTGATAGGGCTGATGATTGTGACCATCGGTCAGGATCCCATGGTGGGCACAACCAGATTTACCTTTGATCAGGTCAATCTCATCTCAGGAATTCACTTCCTGACGGCGCTCATCGGTCTGTTTGCAATTCCTCAGCTATACGACAATATTTCCGAACTCGTACGCGGCGATGGCCGGACCCGAACCAAGCTGAATATTTCGCGCATATTGCCTTCCTGGGCCGATATCCGTTCCATTCGTCTGCCGGTTTCGATTGGCGCACCGGTGGGGTCATTTTTAGGTATATTGCCTGGCGCCGGCGGACCAATCGCCGCTTTTATCTCCTATGATTATTCGCGTCGGCTGAGCGAGGACGGCGAATCCTTCGGCAAAGGCAACCCCAGCGGAATTGCGGCACCGGAAGCCGCGAACAATGCTGTCACCGGTGGCGCCTTGATTCCGATGATGACCCTCGGAATTCCCGGTGATCCGGTCACGGCAATCCTTATCGGCGCATTGCTTGTCCACGGTCTGGCTCCCGGACCTCTCCTGTTTCTGGAGCGCGGTGACTTTGCCTACGGTATTATATTCTCGTTTTTCTGGGCCAATATCTTCAATATAGTCATTGCTTTTCTTGGGCTCAGAATATTGGTCAAGGTGCTAACTATTCCGAAATCCCTGTTGATGCCGACAATCGCACTTCTGTGTGTTATCGGCAGCTATGCCCTGAGGAACAATTTCTTTGATGTTTATGTGATGTTTGCCTTTGGTCTGCTCGGTCTTGCAATGCGCTGGCTTAATATGCCCGTCGTACCGCTTCTGCTGGCGCTTGTCCTCGGACGCCCGCTCGAAGAACATTTGCGGGTTTCCCTGATCAGCTCACAAGGTGATGTCAGCATATTCTTTACATCACCTTTCAGTGTGTTTTTTCTCGTTCTGTCGCTGGTTTCGGTTGTCTGGTCGATTAAGGCCGCCCGCAATTCGGCTCAGACAGAAGCCGCTTGATTATGTGTTGCAAAGACATGCGAAATAGAGCTTAGGAGAAGAACGGTGAGTTCCCCTGATTTTCATGCCAATATTTCGGACATACGGTCCGTCGAGCGACTTGTTCCCGGACAACGGCCGCAGGCGATAAACGTGGCCAATGTTGCCGCATCAATTCGTCCGTTCAAGTTCGTCGTGGAAGGCGGTGACGATACACCGACATCCATGCCGCGCACGGCCTATCAATTGGTTTATGAAGACGGCACGGTGATGCTGGATTCGGGGCTCAACAAGGCGACACATGACTCTTTTTCCGATGCCGGTAACGAGCCTTATGACCCTCCGGCATTCATGCGGCTGAAACAGGCCCTGGACCAGACACGACTGATCATATTTACCCACTATCATGCGGATCATGTCGCCGGCGTCCTGACCGCGGAAAATTTCACTGAACTTGCGCGTAAAACGATGATTACCCGTGATACGGCTGATTTTCTGGTCAACAACCCGCACCGCCCGCATCTCAAACTTTCTGAGACGCAAGTCAACGAATTCGTGCACTTCGACTACGAGACATATCTGCCTGTGGCTCCCGGTGTGGTGATGATCAAGGCACCGGGACACAGTCCTGATTCGCAGATTATATTTATTCGTCTGGCGTCCGGGCGCGAGATTCTGCATGTCGTCGATTCTGCATGGAACATGGAAAATATTACTCGCGAGAAAGGCAAGGCCGCACCCTGGGTCAAGGAAGATAAGGAAGCTCTGCTGGCCCAGCTCAAATGGCTAAACGGCTTGCGGTCATCCGAGCCTGATCTGACCTTTCTCATTACTCATGATGAATCACAGCTCAACACTGTCACTGAAGAAGGGATTGTTGGGCGGGAATTGCGGATAAGCTGACTTCGATCTGCAACTCGAAAAACTATGAACAACATACATTTGGAGAATTGACATGACAGAACCTGTTCGCGTTGCATCCATCGGTATTGGATGGTGGTCGAATGTACTTGCCGATGCGGTCAAGCGCACGCCGGAAATGGAAATTGTATCCTGCTTCACCCGTTCCGAAGACAAGCGGAAGGCTTTCGCGGAAGAATATGATTGCAAGCCGGCGGAGTCGTATGAGGAAATTCTGAAAGACGATTCTATTCAAGGGATCATCAATACCACGCCGAACAATGTACATTTTGAAACCACCCGCGATGCGGCTGCGGCCGGAAAACATGTTTTCCTCGATAAACCCATCGCCGTTAACGTCAAGGACAGTCTGGCGACGACCCATGCCTGCGAGGAACATGGCGTCCATCTGTCTGTCGGGTTTCAACGCCGGCGTGAAAGTCACTTTCGCTGGATACAAGAGAAGATTGCCGCCGGAGAATTCGGCAAGCTGGTGCAGGCGGAAGCCAATATCAGCCGTGATCGTGTTGGCCAATTCGAACCGGGTCACTGGCGGTATCAGGCGGAACACATGCCTGGTGGCGTTATGTTGCAGATTGGCAGCCACTATCTCGATGTATTGGAAATGCTGATGGGACCCGTTGTCAGCGTGTCTGCCCGTACTTCGCAACTTGTTCTTCCCGGAGATAATCCAGATGTTGCAAATCTGGTTCTCGAACATGAGAACGGTGCCTTGTCAAATCTGACGGCCTGTTACGCATCGGCTTCTGAATATTACATGATGAATATTTACGGCAAGGAAGCATCGGCCTACTATGATCTTTTCGAAGGCCTGCGCCATCTCACCCGTGGCAACACCCACTCCGATAAAATTACCTGTGAGAAGAACGATACAATTGTCGAACAACTCGACGAGTTTGCCGAGTGTATTCGCGGTAACGCGACGCCGGAATGCGACGGTCACTGGGCAACCCATTCTCTGTCTGTTATTCTTGCCGGTGTGAGATCGGACAAGGAAAAGCGATCAGTGGACGTTGCCGAAATCATGGCCGAGGCTTAAGCGGTTGTTTCGGTTGAATAACAAAAAATTGGATAAAAAGACGGAGGAAATTTATGCCGCGCCTCGATGTTGGACACATCACGCTCAATATACTGGATGAAGGGAGCGGTCCGCCGCTCCTGTTTATTCCCGGACTTGTGGGTCTGCTGAATGCCTGGGAATTCCAGGTCGCCGAATTTTCTAAGAGATATCGTTGTATATCCCTCGATCATCGCGGCGCTGGTGACAGTGACAAGCCCGAAGATCCTGGCGAATATTCCACAGCCCATATCGCAAAAGACGTTGTCGCTCTCTTGGATACTCTCGATATCGAAAAAACCCATGTAGTGGGGACGTCGACCGGGGGTGCGGTGCTGCAAAATCTGGGAATCGATTACGGGGACCGTTTCCGCTGTTGTGTATTTTCCAATACGTGGACGGCGGCCGATGAATATATCATGCGCGTTCAGACCATGCGCAAATTTATTGCCCTTGACCGGGGCCAGGAAGAATATGTGAAGGTGAGTTCGCTGTTTACCAACGGTGCAAATCAGTTTCGCTACAATCTGGACAAGGTTCTGGAACTTGAAGAGCGGTCCCTGAAAACCGTGGCACCGGTGGAAATACTCGCCGCCCGTCTCGACATGACCATGAATCACAATCGGCTCGACGAAATTTCAAAGATCAAAAATCCAAGCTTGATTATCGCCTCTAGGGATGACTCTACCGTTCCGAGTTATTTTTCCGAAGATCTGCATGACGCCATCGAAGGCTCGAAACTCATTCTCGTGGATGAAGGCGGGCATTATTCCTATCGCCGCCACCCGGAAATGTGGAATGGGCATGTGTCAGAATTTTTTTCCGCTAATGAGGGCAGGGTCTAGGGGCCGCTGATTATTCCCCTTGTGTCGGCTAAATTTGGCATCTAAACCGATTAGACGATGAAATTGGCAATGCATGATCAAACGCCGTAGGAAGTCTTTAATTGAGAAAGGTAGCCTAGGACACGGATTGGTTGAGCAAGACAGCATGGATGATTAAGACGGCATGGTTGACAAGGACAAAAAAAGACAGGGCCTGTCCCTGGGCCTGACCAATTACGGCGACTTGGATTTTTCGATCTATCTGCGGCGATCCTTCGCCAAATCCATGGGCTATTCCAGTGAAACTCTGAGCCGCCCCGTTGTCGGTATCGCTTACACACCTTCCGGCTATAATAATTGTCATCGCCATTTCCCGGAGCTCCTGGAAGCCGTCAAACGCGGTGTGCTTATGGCCGGTGGCCTGCCGCTCGAGTTTCCAACGATTTCCCTGGGGGAAGTGTTTCTTAGTCCTACGAGTCTGAAATTCCGCAATCTGATGTCCATGGATACGGAAGAAATGATCCGGGCCCAGCCCATGGACGCCGTTGTCCTGATGGGCGGTTGTGACAAGACTGTTCCGGCACAACTCATGGGGGCTTTGTCAGCGGACAAGCCGGCCGTGCAGCTGATTGGCGGACCGATGATGACTTCGCGCCTGGAAGAGGAACGTCTGGGAGCTTGTACAGATTGCCGGCGCTACTGGGGGAAATTCCGTTCCGGAGACGTCACCCGGGATCGCATTGAGGATATAGAGGGAAGGCTGGCAACTACGGCCGGCAGCTGCGCCGTTATGGGTACTGCCAGCACCATGGCCTGTATTGCCGAGGCCCTAGGCATGACGCTTCCGGGGACGGCTGCGATCCCTGCGGTTCATGCGGACCGGTTGCGGGCAGGGGAAGCGAGTGGGCAATTGGCGGTCAAGCTGATCTCTGAGCCAATCAAGCCTTCCGAGATCATTACAGAGCAAGCCGTTGAGAATGCACTCCGGGTATTGCTGGCGATTGGCGGTTCGACAAATGCCATTATACATCTGACGGCAGTAGCCGGCCGCGCCGGTATCGACGTCTCGCTGGATCGATTGAATGCGCTGAGTGATGACACACCGGTCCTGGTTAATCTGAAGCCGGTGGGTCAGCACTATATGGAAGATTTTTTTGCCGCCGGTGGCGTTGGCACCGTCCTCAGAGAATTGAAAGACAAACTGCATCTGGACTGTTTGACCGTGACCGGTGAGACACTGGCTGAGCGGTTGGCGCAATCCGATACGAATTATGTGGATCGAAATGTTATTGCTCCTTTTAATTCCCCATTGGAACCTGTCGGTGGTCTGGTCGCCCTCAAAGGCAGTCTGGCCCCTCGCGGCGCTATCCTGAAACGTTCAGCTGCGGACAGCAATTTGTTCGAAAGGGAAGCGCGCGCAGTTGTTTTTTCTTCGCTTGAGGATTTGTCGAGCCGAATTGATGATCCGGATCTTGATGTTTCGGCAGATGATGTGCTGGTGCTGCAGAATGCCGGACCGGAAAGTGCTTCCGGAATGCCGGAAGCCGGATATCTGCCTATCCCTCAAAAACTCGCGCGCCAGGGTGTCAAAGACATGATACGAATTTCTGATGCACGTATGAGCGGTACGGCTTACGGGACGATTGTTTTGCATGTTACGCCGGAAAGCAGCATTGGTGGTGCAATCGGCTTGGTCCAAAATGGGGACAGGATTCGCCTCAGCGTTGCCAACCGGACCATTGATCTCCTTGTCGACGATACTGAACTTGAAGCTCGAAAGAAAAAACTGTCCCTTGAGAGCACCGAACAGCGGCGTCAGTCTCGTGGCTACTCCGGCCTCTATGCCAGATCTGTCTTGCAGGCGGATGAGGGATGCGACTTCGATTTTCTCAGAAAATCGTGAAGCCAGACTGGGATTACAACGCAATTGCGGCCCTTTATATTTTTTGCTAAGCCACATTCAGATCCGCGATATTCGGGTGTTTAAGCATCGAATGCGCGTGTAATTTCGACCATTAATCATCAGCCCGGGAATAATTGAGGTCACATTGTGAGCATCTCATTTTTTCAAGACATCCTGTCGAACCTTTCCAATCGTGGTAAAGCGCTGATCGATTTTTCTTTTAGCGGCAGCCACGAAAGCCTCGAGGATCTATGCCTGGCCCTGCTTTCTTCGCGCGGAGAGGCGTCCGGGGTGGCCATGGCTCAGCAAATACTGGATCGCTATGAGACTCTGGAAGAGGAGGATAAAGGTACATTCTTCACTTTCCTGGCAAAAAAGATCCAGCCTTCCAGCCGACAGATATCCGAGGCCGCCTCTGCCTATCTCTTTCATCCCGGAGCGGAAAGTCTGGACCGGCTGGCTCGAGCCGTTGAATCACCACAGCAGGAATTTTTCCGGCGTCTCAATCTGGCACCGGGTGCAACAGCGAAGATCGTCTCAATGCGGGCTGATCTCTTTCCCTATATTCGGGACGATTCCGATCTGAAGCGCCTGGATCGGGATTTGCAGCACCTATTGACGTCCTGGTTCAATCGCGGATTTCTGGTGCTGCATTTGATCGACTGGAACACGCCCGCGTCTATCCTCGAAAAAATCATTGCCTACGAAGCCGTTCACCAGATCAAGGGGTGGGACGATCTGCGGCGTCGCCTGGATCCAAAGGACCGGCGTTGTTTCGGTTATTTCCATCCTTCCCTGTTTGATGAGCCTCTTATATTTGTTGAAGTTGCCCTGACCGATCAAATTCCCGGATCGATCCAGAACCTTCTCGAACAAAAATCGGAAGACAGCGATTCAGAAACTATCAATACCGCCGTATTTTATTCGATTTCCAACTGCCAGCCAGGTCTTCGCGGCATTTCATTTGGACATTTTCTCATAAAGCAGGTGGCTTCGGACCTCCATAATGAAAATCCATCGCTGAAAACCTTCGTCACACTTTCTCCCTTGCCAGGGTTCAGAAAGTGGCTGGATCAGAATTACAAAGATGATGATCAGAGACTTGATAAGAGCCAGCGATCGAGTTTGCAGACGTTGCGCGCCGACGCGGGTTTGAAGCATGATATCCTGCCGTCGGAGGAAACCGATATTCTCAATCTGGCAGTGGAGTACTTGATAAATGCCAAGAACACGAAACAGAGGCCTCTGGATCCCGTCGCCCGTTTTCACCTCGGGAACGGGGCGAGTCTGGAACAAGTTCACATACGTGGCGACCTGTCGGAAAATGGCTGGCGCCAGTCTTACGGTATCATGGTCAACTACCTCTATGATTTGACGGAGATCGAGAAAAACCATGAAGCTTTTGTGAACGATGGCACAATTGCGATCTCCAAAGGATTGAGATCGCGGGCTCGACAATTGGAAAAGGAACAACGAGGGGACGGTTCGCGCGCCATGATCGCCAAACCGCGCGAGATTGAGGCTGAAACCGAGGATTGATCAGGAACAAATGATCCCCCGGCGCGGCGCGATAATGTTTGGACAAATTGCCCGGAAGGCGGGGATAAATTCACTTGTTCCCAACTCGCAGACATGCAAAATGGTGAATTAAACTGGACAAAATTTTGTCAGCAGCGGCAATTATAATGCGACTTTCGAACCGGAACTGAGGTCCGGTTCCTAGAAACAGGAATGAAGGTGGAACATGCGTTGGAGAGGTAGACGAGAGAGCGATAATGTGGAGGATCGCCGGGGGCAGCGGAGAGGCGGTTTTCCGTTTCCAGGCCGCAGAAGTGGCGGCGGCTTCCGAATTCCAGCGGGCTCCCGGGGGCGTCGCGGTGGCGGTATCGGTATTGTCGGACTATTGATAATATTCGGCCTCATGCTCCTATTCGGGGTGGATCCGAGAATGATATTCCAGGGTGGCGTTCCGGGTCAGGGACCCACGTCCGGGGGAGCGCCGAAAATTGACATACCTGGTCTGCCGCATTTCGATAAGCCTGTCGGTCAGACTAGGAGTGGCCAGCAGGCCCAGTTCCCGCGTGTCAACAGACCGGCGGGAGACGCCCGGTCAGACGATTTGAAGAAATTTATTTCCGTTGTTCTCGCCGATACCGAAGATGTCTGGAACAATCTTTTCAAACGTATGGGACGCACCTACCAAGAACCCAAGCTTGTCCTGTTTTCCGGTGCTGTACAATCCCGATGCGGGCTTGGACAGGCAGCCATGGGCCCCTTTTATTGCCCGCTTGATCGGCAGGTTTATATTGATCTGACTTTCTATGAAGAGTTGAGAACTCGCTTTCGTGCGCCGGGGGATTTTGCCCAGGCCTATGTCGTGGCCCACGAGATTGGTCATCATGTCCAGACTCTGTTTGGTATTGCCGAAAAGGTTCAACAGGCGAAATCGAGCATGAGCAAGCGCGATGCAAATCGCGTGCAGGTGATGATGGAACTGCAGGCGGATTGTTTCTCCGGTGTATGGGCATTTAATGCGGATCGCACGAAAGATATTCTTGAACCCGGAGATATCGAAGAAGCGTTGCGCGCCGCCAGTGCCATCGGTGATGATCGAATTCAGAAACAGACAACCGGGCGTGTCGTACCTGACTCGTTTACTCATGGATCTGCGGAGCAACGCGTACGTTGGTTCAAGCGCGGATTTGAGAGCGGTAATCTGCAAAACTGCGATACGTTTAATGCCTCCAGATTGTAATATCTGAGTGATATTAGATCGAGATTCATGGTAATCGCGACTGGTGTAGATCAGGAATCGAACCCTGAATGGGTTGCAATTGACCGCCAATTTGGATCTCGGACCATTGGTTGTTAAGTCCCGCCAGTTTGTGGGGCCAATGAATCAATAAACGGACGGTTTATTTGCTGACACGACGTATCAGTTCATTAATCATTGCAACCAATTGAGACCCGATTTTTGAGATTGTTCTTGTGCGTTTGTTCAGGTTCTACTACTACC